>JBGKDR010000369.1:0-3437 GCA_042954225.1 Parasynechococcus sp. | reverse complement strand
CGCTTCTTCTGCCGTTGGGCAACCTCATCGACCAGTGTTTCCTTGCTTTTGCGGCTGTATAGAGGCACCCCCAGATCACTGGCGATCTGACGCAGTTGACGCAGGGTGAGACGTGCCAGTGATGACAGGGTTTGAGACACGCCTAAAAACCTCCAGGTTTCGTTTGGGATCATTGTGATCCGAAAAATTCCTTTTCGAACCGTTAAGTGCCTCAGGGTCAGTGGATGCTGACGGCTGCCTGAGCTCCGATCCCGGGGATCACTGTCGTGGACACAAAAAAGGCGGAGCCGAAGCTCCGCCTTTTTCAAGTTGTTTGGGACCGGATTCAGCGGCCGATGCTGCGATAGGGCACCTTCGACATGTAGTCCATGTCGGCGCTGCCGCTGGGTGCGGAGCCACGGGCATTGGCCATTTCCGCCACCCAGGGGAGGTAGTCCTGAGGGAAGCCGCCACGCATGCGCTTGGCGCGGGCAGGAACCTTCTTGGCAGGACCGCCGGCGTACACGATCTGGGGGAAACCCAGGATGCCCCGGTAGTACTCGTCGTAACGGGGGCTGGTGATGTTGAACGGGGTGTCTCCCAGATCACGACCGGGCAGGACGCGGTTGCGCTGTGAGGGGACCGTGTCGTAGCCGAAGGCGTCGAGGTACTCGCTGCTGTCGAGCAGCACGTCCACCAGGCCTTCAACGCCCTTGGTGGCGATCACGATCGACCAGGCGATCTCCTCAGACTTGTTGCTCTTGCGGCCGAGCAGCTTCTCAACAAGGTGGCGCACCACCTTGTAGTTGCTGTTCATGCCGTAGAAGCTGCGCTTGAAGGTGTCCGACAGGCACAGTCCACGCACGAAATCACGAACGGTGATCTGGCCGCTTCTCAGCTGGGACTCCAGATTCACGTCCCGGTCGGACTTGAAGGCGTGGAAAAAGATCTGGCGGTAAGCGCTCTCAATGACGGTGACCAGATTGCCGGGGTCCATGGCGATCTCCATGGAATTCGCCCGGGGTGTGTCATCCGAATTCACCCGCAGGGCAGCCACCCGAGCGTTCTGGGTGGTCGGTGCGTACTCCAGAAGAGGAATGGCCACTCGAGCTTCAGCATCCACTGCTGGCGATCGTAGAAGTGACAGACCTTTCCCCTTCAAGGGGTTGTTACAGCGATTACATCCCGTAATAGTCGGGTGAGTATTGATGCCTACCAGCCGAAGGGGGAGGCTGCTGCGGCGGGGCGGCTGCCTTCGGCTGCGCCAGCCACATCGTCGTCAAGCTGGCGGGTCTCCATGCAGAAGGAGGCGTTGTTGGACAAGCCCTGCACGGTGCTGGTCCGGAGCCGCAGGTTCGGTCCGGCGAACCAGAACCGCTCCAGTGAACTCATCATTTCGTAGTCGGTGGTCAGGATCAGGCCGTTCTCGTCATCCATGCGGAACTGGCCGGCGACCGGGGCTTTCTCCGCGTAACCACGATCCCGCAGCAGCAGCCCGCTGCGTCCGGCGTCGTCGCTCGGGATCAGGCCGAACATCGTCTGGTCTTCGTGGGATTCACCGGCGCGATCCCAGGCCATCGAGCCGCTCCAGCGGACCCAGCAGCCGCCGACGATCCGGCTGACCTCCTCACCGTTTCGCTCCGCGATCTCAGCCAGTCGGGGATCGCCCTTCAACAGTTCTTCAACGACGATGAACGAGGCACCTGCTTCGGCGCGGCGGTGCAGCAGATGATGCTGGCTGCGCTGGGAGCGCCAGCGGCCGCAACTGAGTCGGAAGAAGCTCAGGGCATCGCTGATTTCCAGAGTCATCGTCACCGCTGCGGTTTGGAGATGATGGCAGCTGGCGGGTCCTCGGGGCCGGTCCGGGCAGTGGCGGCCGCAATCAGGTCCTCGAGCGTCAAGTCGAGCGGTGGTCGGCCCAGCGCGTCGGCCAGAGCCTGCAGTTGCTGTGCGGCCTGGTCCAGCTGCAGCAGAAGCGACTGCATGAAGCCAGGGTCTTCGGCCACAACAGGTTGCTGTTCACACCAGCGGCGGCGGCTGGCGGCTCCGGGCAGTTGGCCCGTCCCATCGCTTTCCATCGCCCGGAAGCTATCCAGGCAGTGGGCCAGCAGGCGCAGGTGATGACGCTCACGGCTGGGCAGCAGCGTGGCGTCGATCTGGGCGATCGCGTCGGCCTCGATGCTCATGGCTCCTGGGCTGGGGTGATGCGGAAGCCGCAGGCATGGCCGCCCTCCAGGCGCCAGTGCACCCGCTCGACGGTGCAATCCGGCACCGTGCGGCGAATCAGCAGCAGCTCCTGGTCGCAGACGGCGGGAAACTCCTCGGCGATGCGTTGCACTGAACAGTGCACTTCCTGCAGGCGCCAGCTGTGGCCGTCGTCATCGGGACTGCAGATGGTCACATAGCCCTCGTCCCGACGCAGGTCGGCCAGGCGCTCCAGCCGTTGCTCCAGCGGGCCCTCCCCCAGCAGCGTCCGGTAGTGGCTGGCCTTGTCTTCCGCCTGCTGATTCAGCAGGTCGCGGACGGTTTCTTCCGGCAGGCTCGCTCGCATCGAGTCGAGCAATCCCAGGGCAAAGCGGCCGCTGCCATCGGGGAAGCGGTCCCGGCCCTGTCCCGTCAGACTCCAGCGAAAGCTTGGCCGTCCCGGTCCGCGGGACGCGCTGCTGCAGGCAATCAGGCCCTCGGTTTCCAGGGCGCGGAGGTGGCGTCGCATCGCCTGAACCGAAATCCCCAGCTGATCGGCCAGCTCGCCCGCCTCCATCTCACCCTGCTGCAGCAACAGGTTGAGAACAGCGTCGCGGGTGCTGGCCTGGGCCGGGGCGCTCATGGTTGGATCACGCTCACCACACGATGCCATCGAATCGCGTCAGTCGGGCAGCACAATGGTCGTCCCGCTGGTTTGCATCCTCTTGACCTAGGGTGCAGAAAAGGAAACCGCGGGGTTTCGTTATTCAACGGTTGTTCCATGCAAGACGCCGCTCCTGAGCCGACAGCAGAAAGCCTGGAAGTGATCCGCAAATTCGCGGAAACCTATGCCAAGCGCACAGGGACCTATTTCTGCGCTGAGTCCAGTGTGACGTCGGTGGTGCTGAAGGGTCTGGCCCGTCACAAGGATGAGCTCGGTGGGGCCCTCTGCCCCTGCCGCCACTACGAAGACAAGGAAGCTGAGGTGTCTCAGGCCTTCTGGAACTGCCCCTGCGTTCCGATGCGCGAGCGCAAGGAGTGCCACTGCATGTTGTTCCTCACAGAGGACAACCCGTTCGCCTGCCCGAACAAGACGCAGACCATCACCACTGAAACCATCCACGCCACGGCCGGCTGACCGTCATGACCAGCACCTCCACGCGGGATCTCGTCAGCCAGCCGTACAAGTACGGCTTCGTCACGGAGATTGAAACCGAGAAAATCGCCAAGGGTCTGAGCGAGGAGGTGGTTCGTCTGATCTCGGCGAAGAAGGA
>JBGKDR010000368.1:0-1101 GCA_042954225.1 Parasynechococcus sp. | reverse complement strand
TGCTGCCATGGTCGACTGAGCAACTTTTGCCATATTGAAGGAGTGCGGCGAGTCGGTCCTTGTCCACTCCTCGAATTCGTCGGCTGTCGAACCGCTTCGTGTCGCCAGCCCGCTCCATTGATCGTTTCGACGATCTCAGTCAGCGTTCCGCCGATGTCTACGCCGAAGGCTGCTGGTCGTCGATTCGCAGCTCCCTCGAGATGCGGGGTTGGCCTCCATCGCATCTCGAACAGATCCACGATCAGCTTCGGCAGGGCTGGCCTCTGCAGTCAGCCCTTCACCATGTTTCGATGCGGCTGGGAACTTGCCCAAGGCGTTCGACGCCCTGCTGACGCCAACGCTCCAGCTGCCGCATCAGATCGTTCTCGACGTCGGTGAACAGGACGAGGACCCCGCTGCAGAGCAGGGCCACAACCACAGTCGCCAGGGTCTGTTGCTGTTTCATCGGTTCTGACCCTGCAGGAGCCGCTCAAAGGTTGAGCTCAAGGTCTGTCGCTGCCATTGCAGCGCAAGGCTCTCGGCATTGAGCGGGGCAAGGGGTGGGAGATGCGCGATCACGGGCACCTGTCCGAACTGCTCCAGGGTTCGGGGGTTGTCCTCGTGAGGCGGCCCATTGAGGATGATTCCAAGCACCGGGAGCTGGCGCTGGCGCAGGGCCTCCAGGCTCAGCAGGGTGTGATTGAGGGTGCCCAGTCCGCTTCTTGCCACGAGCACGATCGGGCAGCCCCATCGCTTCAGCTGGTCGAGCTGCAGCCACCGACGTGTCAGGGGAACCATCAGGCCACCGGCGGTTTCCACCACGAGGGGACCGTTCACCTCGGGCAGTGTGAGTGTCTCGGGGTCCAGGATCACGCCGTCACGTTCGGCGGCCCAATGGGGTGAGACGGGGTGCTGAAAGGCATACCCCTCCTTGAGCACGCGCGAGTCCGGAAGATCAAGCAGGGTCTGGATCCGTCCACGGTCGCCGCCGTCGTCCAATCCGCTCTGAACCGGTTTCCAGTACGTGGCATTGAGCCCCTGCACCAGCCATGCACTGACAGCGGTTTTGCCCACATCGGTGTCGGTGCCGCAGACCACCACTGGGCGAAGGAATGAACTCAT
>JBGKDR010000367.1:0-1348 GCA_042954225.1 Parasynechococcus sp. | reverse complement strand
CTTTGCGGATGCAGCTCAGCTCACGGGCGTTGTGATTACAAAACTGGATGGCACAGCGCGAGGTGGGGTGGCTCTTGCCGTCGCCTCCGAAGCTGGTCTTCCGATTCGTTTCATCGGAGCCGGTGAGGGCATCCGGGATCTGCGTCCCTTCAACAGTTTTGAATTTGTGGAGGCTTTGCTGGCCGGTCGTTGAAACGCTGCTACTTTTCGAGCTCATCGGGGCTGAGCCGTGAGCAGCAAGCCGCCCCGGCGTCACCATTCCCACCCCGCCCGGGGGACTGCTTCTTCGGCCCAGTCGAGCGTCAATCTTCGCCAGATTTTCGAGAGCCTGACGCAGGAACAGCGTCGTAATCAGGATCTTCTGGCGTCGCTCTCCTTTGCGCAACGCAGTTTCACCAACCTGAATCGCTTCCTCGAGCTGGTTCCTGTCGTGGCCTCGAGGCTGCTTGGTTGTGATGGAGCACTGCTCGTTCCGTTTCACGCTGACGGTCGGTTGTGGCGTGATCAGATCCATCTGGTTTCGGATCCCACTCCCCGTGATCAGGAGTTGCTGCGGCGTCTGGGCAGCCTTGATGCGGGTCATCTCGCCGGATTCGGCACCGATGACCATCAGATCGTTCTGCTTGATCGTCTGATTCAGCGATTCATCCCGAAGGCTGGACTGTTTGCCACGTCTGTCGTGTCTCGGGGGCGCTCGCGCGGGCGTTTGTATGTGTTTCAGCGGTCAGGTGCTCTGGCCTGGTCCGAGGTCCATCGCCGTCATGCCCAGATGGTGGCAGATCTCACTGGGGTGGCGATTGAGAACGACCAGTTGCTGCAGGAGGCGCGTCGCCATGAACGGGTGGATCGTCAGCTGAGCATTGGGGCTGAAATTCAGGCCCAACTTCTGCCGGACCATTGTCCTGTGATCGAGGGGGTGGATCTTGCAGCGCGCTGTCGTCCTGCTTTTCAGGTTGGTGGTGACTATTACGACTTCATCCCCACACGACCGGACTTGGTTGGCCGTCGTCGGGAGCGAGGCCGTTGGGCCCTCGTGATGGGCGATGTGATGGGTAAGGGTGTGCCTGCCGGTCTGTTGATGACCATGCTTCGGGGCATGCTCCGCGCCGAGGTGCTGAGCGGATTGCCTCCCGATCGCATCCTTCACGACCTCAATCAACTGGCCCAGGAAGACCTGGCCCAGTCTCATCGCTTCGTCACGTTGTTTTATTCGGATTTCGATCCCAGGACACGGCGTCTTCGCTATGCCAATGCGGCCCATAACCCACCTTTGCTGTGGCGCTCGGAGCGTCGTTCCATCTCCCGACTCGATGCGGCAGGACTGTTGATCGGTCTTCAACCCGAGGCC
>JBGKDR010000366.1:0-1431 GCA_042954225.1 Parasynechococcus sp. | reverse complement strand
CAGGCGACGGTTGCGGCCTCCGGGCACCGACACCTCAAGGGTCTGCAGTGCGGTGGTCGACACCCCGAGTTCCGAGGCAACGGCACAGGCCAACAGCAGATTGCGGGCGTTGTGGCGTCCCTCGAGCGGGAGAGGAATCGACTGCCCCTCCCAGATCAGCGAGTCCTGGCGGATCGTGCCGACCAGATCAGCCTCAGCGACGGGGTCATCGTCGAGGCGAACACGAATGACGCGACCGCTCCACACGGCTCGTAGGGCCTGCTCGAGCAGCGGGTCGCCGGCGGGGATGATCACGGCCCCATCGGGTCGCAACGCAGCGGTGATTTCACACTTCGCCGCTGCAATCGCCTCACGGCTGCCCAACCGACCGATGTGTGCGGTGCCGATGTTGGTGATGACAGCGAGATCGGGTTCAGCGCAGCGGGAGAGACGCTCAATCTCCCCAGGACCGCGCATGCCCATCTCCAGAATGACGGCTCGGGTCTCCGGCTGCGTCTGCAGAAGCGTGAGGGGAACACCGATGTCGTTGTTGTTGTTCGCCGCACTGGCATGAATCAGGCCGAGGGACGCGAGGGCACCACGGATCAATTCACGGGTTGTGGTCTTCCCGGCGGATCCGGTTACCGCAACAACCGAGCCGCTTAGCTGACGGCGATGCAGGCAGGCCAGTTGCTGATAGGCCTGCAGGGTGTCCTCAACACGCCAGTGCAACAACCCTGCGGGGATCTCGCTGACAGCGTCATGGGCCACCACCGCTGCCGTTGCACCGAGACCCTGAACCTCGGGCAGAAAATGGTGGGCATCAAAGCGTTCCCCGATCAAGGGAACGAACAGACTTCCCGGCACCAACGTTCTGGTATCCGTGCAGATCGGACCGATGGGCTGATCGGGTGTCACCCTTCCACCCTCGGGCATCCCCCACAGGTCACAGAGCTGGCTGGTGCGTAGCGTCATGGCCCAGTGCTGTCGTCTGCATTCAGAAGGATGATGCCGCTGCCGACAAGGGCTGAACGCCCCAGCAGTTGATCACTGTCATCGACAAGATCAAGCCGGTCAAACCCGGCCTCAAGCAATCGGTTCTGCCAACGCTCGGCGACATGCTCCCGTTGGTCGCTGTCGATGGCTCCCCAGCGCTCTCTGGACAGGCGCAGGCGGACGACATCGCTGTCAGCGACGGGCTCAACCGCAAGCAAGAGCTCGCGGTCCTCCTGATTCTTCTGCAGCAAGGTCAAAAGAGGGTCCTCGGGTGCAACAGCCGCGGCGGGCTCATCGTGCACAACCGGGTTCTCATGCGGAACCGGCTCAGGGTCCGGGTCCGGCTCGGGGGCCGCTGGCTCAGAGATCGGCGGTTCGACCACAGGGTCATCCATAGGAGTGGTCTCAACGACGGGGACCTCAGTGCTGGTCGCGGGAGGGGGTATCAGCTCTGTG
>JBGKDR010000365.1:0-1059 GCA_042954225.1 Parasynechococcus sp. | reverse complement strand
CCTGCTGCTCAAGCATCGGCCGCAAGGTCTGCTCGGCCCACTGGGGAAAGTCGCGGAAGCTTTCGGTGCCGGGGTCGATGGCACCATCAAACGTGCCGATCGCCGTTTCGTAGCTGTTGCGGGTGTCGATCACCAAGGTGTCGGGATCATCCACCAGAGCATTCCAGTCGTTGGGATCCACATAGGTGCCGACGCTGGCGCTGGGATCGACACGGCTGATGCCGATGGTCACGATCTCCTTTTTGCGTCGGGCCTTGAAGCGGCGGAACACCGGTTGGTCGGCCCAGCTGCGCTTCACCTCGAGCCGCGCGTAGTGGTCGTCGCCGAGATCCAACGCTGCGCGCAGATGCGCCAGCACCGCATCCACACCGGGCTCCGGTCCGCTGATCGTGCCGTTCACCCCCTCATGAGCAACCAGCACCGAACCGAGCACAGCTCCATCGCGGGCCAGGACCGGCAAGGTCTCCAGCAACGCCTCACGCCTGGTGTCATCCAGGGGCGTGAAGGCGTAGAACGCCGCCACCAGGAGTCGGCTCATGCCGCCGCTCCGCACTCCTGCCAGTTGGCGGTCACTCCGGCGTCGGCCAGCAACTGACGATCCGCCTCCACGTCCGGATTGCCGGTGGTGAGCAGCACATCGCCGTAGAAAATCGAATCGGCACCAGCCTGCAGGCAGAGAATCTGAGCCTCGCGGTTCATCGACTCGCGGCCGGCACTGAGTCGAACCCGGGAGTACGGCATCAGGATGCGCGCGACGGCCACCATGCGGACCAGCTCAAGGGGATCAAAGGGGGTCTGGCCCTCCAGCGGCGTGCCTTCCACAGCAACCAGCCCATTGACCGGAACACTCTCCGGATGGGGGTCCATGGTGGCCAGCACCTGCAGCATCGAGGCCCGATCCCGCAGACTTTCTCCCATGCCGATGATGCCGCCGCAGCAGAGGGTGACGCCGGCTTGACGCACCCGTTGCAGCGTTTCCAGCCGTTCCTGGTAAGTGCGCGTGGTGATGATCCGGTCGTAATGCTCCGGACTGGTGTCGAGGTTGTGGTTGTAAGCCGT
>JBGKDR010000364.1:0-1091 GCA_042954225.1 Parasynechococcus sp. | reverse complement strand
TTACAAGCCTGAAGAGCAACGCCAGAAATTGCTGCCAGCACTCTGCTCCAGCAATGGATTCGACGGTGAAGCCCTGAGTCGCTTGGCCACATCCACCCTGGATGAACTGACGCGCTCCGTCGCCAGCCTTGATGGAGTCGAAACAGCGCTCAAAGGTCATGCCCTGGCCGGCGACCAGCACTACTCACGGATGATGGCCATCGGTCTCGACACCGTGCTCAAAGCCGTTCGCGGTGAGGCTGCGTCTCCTGCTGACAAGGAGCTTCAGGAGAAAGCCGTTGGTTTGGCGGACAACCTGGGCATGCCATCCGCAAGGGTCGAGAAGGACCTCAATCTCTTCCGTTCCAACAGCGAGCGGATGCAACAGGCCGTTGAGCTGATGGAAGAGACCCTGGCTGCAGAGCGCCGCAAGCGTGAACAGCGGGATACAGAGGCTGCTCAGAAGACAGCAAGCTGACCACGCAACCGATAAGCCTCTGGGTTCTGCGGTGAGAACGGCTCACCCTTAACCCTGACTGGGCTCAGCTGAACCTCAACGGTTGAAACGTCTTTGCTGAGCTCGGATCCCAGGGATCCGAGCCATTCGACCTTCCGTAAGGCCGAAAGATTCAGTTGCATTTCAAGTCCCTGCATGTGCTCAGGCTCGGCGGTTGGATTGAAATCAGGAGCAGCGGCGAGGCTGAAGCGCGACCATCCCTTGGGATTGAAAGACCAGCCTCCAAGCAAACGCTCCCGGTCTGCCGATGCAAACCAACGGATGCCTGTCCCCTGCGGCACCGGGTGAAACCCACGGCTCTCAAGCGTCGCTCGGATCGATGCAAGCGTCGCTGGCAACCGATCAGGGTGTGATGGTTCGCGCCAGAGGTCCAACAGCACAGAGGCTTGAAAGTCAGGCTGCTCACTAGGAAGAACTCGCACCTGCATGGCTGAGGCCAGCAGTCCATCCAGCTTCTCAGCACTCAGGTTGTAGTGCTCAGCCAAGGCCTCGGCAATCAAGGGCTGCTGGATCAAACCATGAGCAACCCACCGGGCTTGCTCAGCACGGATGTCGAGCAAAGCAGGCGACGCGACAACAACCCTCGACTGAGTCG
>JBGKDR010000363.1:0-1248 GCA_042954225.1 Parasynechococcus sp. | reverse complement strand
CCACAGGCGGTGATCCCAATCCGCCGTTGCCAAGACAACGAAATCAGCCATCGACAATCAGGTTGATTCCAACTGAATCATTTCGCGGAACGTCTCTGAAACCTGCACCAACTGATCAAAACTTCCAGACGCCTTGATCCGGCCTTCACTGACTTCAAACACCTGATCACATTTGCGAACAGTTGAGAGACGATGCGCGATCACGATGGTCGTGCAACGACGGCCAACAATGTCGAGTGCTTGCATCACCTCGTGCTCAGTCTTGTTATCGAGGGCACTGGTGGCCTCGTCGAGAATCAGAACGCTTGCCTTGCGATAGAAGGCGCGAGCAAGAGAAAGGCGTTGACGTTGCCCCCCGGACAACTTGACACCATTCTCGCCAATCATGGTGTAAAGCCCGTAGGGCATTTGGCCGACAACATCATCGAACTGCGCCGCAGCCAATGCAGACCAGACCTGATCGTCGTCGATTTCATCACCCGACTGACCAAAGGCAATGTTTTCACGAATACTGGTATCCAAAAGACGGATATCCTGCGGAACTAACGCACAGTTGGCCTGCCAGGCGGGCATCTCCTCCGGCGTGATGGGGACACCGTCCAGGCACAGCTCGCCAGCGGTTGGAGAATAGAGACCAAGAATCAGGTGCGCCAACGTGGTCTTACCACTACCGGTTCGACCCACAAGTGCAATTCGAGATCCAACCGGTATCGACAAATTGATTGATTCGAGAACGGGTTGATCACGGCCTGCATAGGTGAAACTGATGTCCTGCAACTGAATCAAACGCCGGGGCGTCACCCCACTTGGCGTGGGCACTCCAGGACTGTCGAGAGTGAGACGCTCTGGCTTCAGCTCCAGAAGATCGAGGGCATCTTTGATCTCAGGCAAACCTCCACGCAACTTATTAACGCTGCGAAACATCGACTGGAGTGGACCGGAGATACGCAGCAACGTCACCAGAATGACGGAGATCAGCGGCAGGCTTTCCCTGACCTTGTCCATATCTCCAGCCATCAGAGCCGGGCCGACCCCGATCGCAAACAACACTGTGACCGCAACAGGCTCAATCACATAACGAGGAACATCGGGAAGCAAGCGGGTCAGTCGGTCATAACGCTTGGCGATGACACCGTCACGGGAGAAACGGGACGTGAAATATTGATCGGCCGAATACAGCTGAACATCACGCATCGACCGCAGAGACTCCATCAGGATCAAATTGATCCGCCTTGTGTAGCGAACACG
>JBGKDR010000362.1:0-1197 GCA_042954225.1 Parasynechococcus sp. | reverse complement strand
ACACCCTTGCAAGAGCGCATTGATGCACTGCGTCAGGAGCATGGGATTCCAGGGGCCTCGATCGCCGTGATTGACGATGGCGAGATCGCATGGGCGCGAGGCTTCGGAATGGCGGATCAGGCCAGCGGTCGACCGGTCACTGCCGACACACTGTTTCATGCCCAGTCGATCACCAAAACCCTCACAGCCTTGGCAACGGTCAAGCTGCTCGCCAGCCGTGACATTGCCTTGGATGAACCCGTTAACCGTTACTTGAAGGGTTGGACAATCCCGGAAAACGAGTACACCAAAAAGGTTCCGGTCAGTTTCCGCATGCTGCTGAACCACACCGGCGGTTTGAGCAATCCCTACCCCGACGGCTGCTGCGGCCCTAATGAAACCCTCCCGACACTGCAGCAGGTGCTGCGTGGATTGCCTCCAGCCACAAACAATCCCCTCACTGTTGAACGAATTCCAGGAACAAGCTTCAACTACTGCAACGGCTGTTACACGGTGCTGCAGCCGGCCCTGGAATCCATCAGCCAAAAACCATTTCCCAGCTTGATGAAGGAGTTGGTGTTCACACCAGCAGGAATGAACAAGAGCACCTTTGACAACACCTTTTTTCTCAACGACACCAGCAGGATCGCCATTCCCTATGACGTTGATGGGAGGCCCCACGGGCGAGCACCGATGCGGCATCCCATTCTCTCCACCGGATTGATGTGGAGCACAGCAAGCGATCTGGCCCGATTCAATCTCGCCTTCACGAAAGCGCTGAACTCGGGCCATGGGCTGATCGATCAACACCTCGCCGAACAACTCAGCATCCCGAGTTCCACAGCGAACCGCAGCATGGGATTTGAGCTCGGCAACCGCGACGCAGATGCCAAAGCAAGGGGCAACTACCTGTTCCACTCAGGAACGGGCAACGGCGCCGTCAGCCTTTCCATCATCAGTCTTGATGGGAATCACGGGGCTGTGTTTTTAATCAACAAAGGGCCAAACCCCTGGCTGACGACATCCATTCCGCAATATGCCTTCATCAAGGAGAGTCTCAAAATCATCAACACAGAAGAGCAATGGTCAAGCCAATAACATCACAACAGCTGATGACGACCGGCACTACAGCCAGGTGCAACGCGGGCGCGAACAAACGTCATCTTCTTCATAAATTTTTGATGACAAACAAAAATATCCATTGATCTTGGCGTGTCG
>JBGKDR010000361.1:0-3241 GCA_042954225.1 Parasynechococcus sp. | reverse complement strand
GGCGCCATCAAACAGACGGGTCAGGAAGTTGCCGCGTTTGGTGTTGTCGCTGGCGCCCGTGAAGGTGCGCACAGAAGCCTCAAACGCCGCCTGGTCAGCGGCCAGAGGGGTTCCGTCGGCGGCCCGTCCGGTCTCGCCGGTGGTTAACGGTGCCTCAAGGAAGGACAACGGAGTGCCACCGACGAAAATGCGGTTGGCGGCGCGGGCCACGATCGACTCCGCGTTGGCTGCGATCAGCCGCGAGGCTTCGATCCGCTCCTGACCGCTGCGGAAGAACGTCACCAGGGTGTCGAGCTCCCCTCCATCGGGGAAGCGATCCTGCTGTTCGGCCTGCCGGACGCTGGAGAGCGGCAGGGTGTCGTACAGCTGGGGGGAAACCCGCGGGCTGCCGCTGCTGGCGGTCACGGTCATGTACGGAAGCAAGCCGGATCGGGCCACGTTACGGGTGCCGGGCGATCGCTCAGGAGCCGCATGAACAAATGTTTGCAGGCCGGGCCTGTCCGGGGCGGATCGCGGCCGCACCCATGAAAAGCTCGCGGTTCGCTCTGTCCCGATTGCCATGACCGATGTCCGTCCCAGTGACGCTGCGACACCGGTGGTGAGTGCGTTCTATGACCGCTTCCCCTTTCCCGGGGATCCGCTCCAGGACGGACCGCCACCGGGATACAACTGGCGCTGGTGCCATCGCAGCGTTCTGGCGGCGGTCCATGGCTGTTGTCCTCCGGGCAGTGATCAGCCGCGGATCCTGGATGCCGGCTGCGGCACCGGTGTGAGTACCGATTACCTCTGCCATCTCAATCCCGGTGCGGACGTGGTGGCGGTGGATATCAGCGAGGGGGCTCTGCAGGTGGCCCGGGAGCGTCTCCGCCGATCGGGAGCACCCGAGACGGTGGCGTCTCTGCGGCAGGAGCGCCGCAGCCTGCTCGATCTCGGCGATGAAGCCCCGTTCGACTACATCAATTCGGTCGGCGTTCTGCATCACCTCGATCAACCCGAGGCCGGGCTGCAGTCGCTTGCCGGTGCGTTGGCACCCAAGGGTCTGCTCCATCTCTTCTTATATGCCGATGCGGGTCGCTGGGAAATTCACCGCACCCAACGGGCGCTGACCCTGCTGAATGTGGGCACGGAGGCCGAGGGCCTGCGCCTGGGTCGGGAGCTGTTCGAGACCCTTCCTGAGCAGAACCGTTTGCGTCGCCATCACGAGCAGCGCTGGGCCGTGGATTGCGCGCCCGATGCCAATTTCGCTGATATGTATCTGCATCCGCAGGAGACCAGTTACAACCTCGAGCGTTTGCTGCGCTTCGCCGGCTCCGCCGGACTGCACTTCGCCGGTTTCTCCAATCCAGAGGTTTGGGATCCAGGTCGTTTGCTTAGTGGTGAATTGCTGGAGCGCGCAAGGGCGTTACCGGCTCAGCAGCAATGGGCGCTTGTGGAGGAACTTGATCCCGACATCAGTCATTTCGAGTTTTTCCTCTCGAAGACACCCGTGCAACCCCGTCAATGGAGTGATGCGGAGCTGGAGGCGGCGACGGCCATCCGCCAGCCCTGCCTCTGGGGAGAGCCCGATCCCATCCTGGGCAAAAACATGGAGCCGCTCCAACTGTCCGAGGAGGACCGGACTGTCCTTGCCGCGGTGACCGCCAATCCGAAGGTTCCGCTTGGTCAGCTGGCACCTGCAGCCTTGCTGCGCCAGTTGGTGGACCGCCAGCTGATCCTGTTGCAGGGATAACAGCCAAGAACGCGTGATAGATTCCGCGCGCTATTTCAGGCGACGTTTGGAGGATTTCTACAGACTTCAACGCCGCCTGCTGCTGGCCACCGTGCTGGTGTCTGTCGTCACGGTTCCGATCGTGGCAATTGCCATCAATCTTTCGGTCGCCGGCAGTGTGCTCGTGGGAGCTTGCGCCGGACTTCTGTACGTGCGCCTTCTTGCCCGCAGCGTGGCCAGGCTCAGTGACCAGTCCCGTGGGCTGGGGCGCTTTCAACTCGTGGTTCCGACCTTGCTTGTGGTCGGAGCTGCCAAGTGGCCCCAGCTCGATCTGCTGCCTGCCTTCCTGGGATTTCTTCTCTACAAGCCCGCCCTGATTCTTCAGCACGTCTTCGACAGCTGAAGCTGAGCAATCCTCTCTGCACCCATGGCTTTATTGCCCTTCTCACTTCCGTTCGCAGAACTGGAAGTGGGCCATCACCTGTATTGGCAGATCGGTGATCTGTACCTCCATGGCCAGGTTTTCCTGAGCTCCTGGATTCTGATCGGCATCCTGCTGGCCCTGGTGCTGGTCGGTACCCGTGGCATGAAGCGGGATCCGGTGGGCCTGCAGAACCTGCTTGAGTTCCTCTGGGACTTCATCCGCGATCTCGCCCGTGATCAGATCGGCGAGAAGTACTACCGCGACTGGCTTCCCTTCATTGGCACCCTGTTCCTGTTCATCTTCGTGAGCAACTGGGGCGGAGCGCTGATTCCTTGGAAGATCATCGAGTTGCCTGAGGGCGAACTCGGAGCACCGACCGCCGACATCAACACAACAGTGGCCATGGCCCTGCTGGTGTCGCTGGCCTATTTCTATGCCGGCCTCAGCCGGAAAGGCCTGCGGTTCTTCGAGCTGTACGTGGAGCCGACTCCGATCATGCTCCCGTTCAAGATCATTGAGGAATTCACAAAGCCTCTTTCGCTCTCTTTCCGTCTGTTCGGAAACATCCTTGCGGATGAATTGGCTGTCGGGGTTCTGGTTTACCTGGTCCCCCTGATTGTGCCCCTGCCGGTGATGCTGCTTGGCCTGTTCACCAGTGCCATTCAGGCCCTGATCTTCGCCACCCTGGCGGCCTTCTACATCGGTGAAGGTCTCCACGAGGCGCACTGATCCTGCGTCTCAACGATCGTCCTGAACCGGCGATCTGCTAAACACATCCGCGCGCAGGTCCGTACCCCGGTCGGGCCCGCTCCTCTGGAGTGTCCCTGCGCGGGGGGAACCGATCCCCAGCCCATTCGTTCAGAGCGCTGCACAGCGCCTCCCCTTACCCCACCCAACATGGATTCCATCACCTCCGCTGCTTCCGTTGTGGCCGCTGGTCTGGCTGTCGGTCTCGCCGCCATCGGCCCTGGTATCGGTCAGGGCACCGCTTCCGGCGGCGCTGTTGAAGGCATTGCCCGCCAGCCCGAAGCTGAAGGCAAGATCCGCGGCACCCTGCTGCTCTCCCTGGCATTCATGGAATCGCTGACCATCTACGGCCTGGTGGTGGC
>JBGKDR010000360.1:0-2177 GCA_042954225.1 Parasynechococcus sp. | reverse complement strand
GATGAAGATCAGCGGAGGAACAACCCAACTGAGAATGGTGGTGAAGATATTGGGCTTCTTGGGCGGAGCTGCTGCAAATTCAACGCCTTTGCTCTCAAGGCGCTGGGGCAGATCCATATCAAAGATCGGCGTTGTGGCCAGAACTGGGGGTGCCCCCTCTTCGGGAGAGCTCAGCTCGTAACGGATCTGGTCCTGGGTGATGAAGGCACGCTTAACCGCACCGTCATTGACCTGATCAATGAACAGGGAATAGGGAACCCTTGGCACCTGCTGCATCCCGTTGTTGGGAATGAAGCTGCTCACCAGCAGCAACACCCCGAAACCAATCAGCACCAGGTTGATGAGCCCGAACCGGCGGTTCGGTTGGTTGTCGTCCTGACGGATCGGCATGGCCCTCGCCTGCAGTGAGCTCACGCTACGAGGGATTACCGGAAGCATGTGTGTCCAATGGGCGTGAGAACCGAACGCCCGTTAAGGTCTCGGCATGTGCGGCCGCTACAGCCTCGACGCGCCATTGGACCTGTTGTCCGAGCGACTGCAGCCTTGGCTCTGCCCAGAGGATCAGGCCTGGATGACGCACTACGCGCCTCGAAGCATCGTTGGTCCAGGAGAACCAGTTCTGGTGCTGCGTCGTGAACATGGACGAAGCCGCATGGCACACATGCTCTGGGGCTTGCTTCCAGGTTGGGTGAAGGACCCCCTCAAGGGTCCGCGACCGATCAATGCACGGGCCGAAACGATCGGCGAAAAAGCATCCTTCCGTGGCCCCTGGCGGCACCACCGTTGCTTGCTTCCCGCAAACGCATTTTTTGAACAGGGGGAGCACATTCAGCAGCAGGATCAGAGCCTGTTCTGGTTGGCCGGCCTCTGGGACCGCTGGATCGGTCCTGACGGGAGCGAGCTCGAAACCTGCTGCGTGATCACCACACGCCCGAACACGCTGCTTGCGACGCTGCATGACCGCATGCCGGTCGTGATTCCAGAGGGTTTGGAAGAGGTCTGGCTGGAAGCCGGTGATGGAGCCCACCGCCGGGCCCTCGAACCGATGCTTGAGCCCTGGGATTGCCGAGGATGGAGTCGGCGGGGCAGTTCACAACTCTCCTTATGGTGAAGATTCAGCCAAGGCCACTGCGGCGCAGTGATCGACACCACAAACAACTGTTGGTGTCCACATTGATTGTCACCATCGGATTCGCCTTCCCAGGGCTGCTTTGGGCGACACACGTGGGTTACACGCTGATGGCGTTCCTGCTCACCCAGGTGATGGTGCGTGAACGGGGACGGCAAACCTGGACCGACAGGTTGTACAGATCTCTTGGGCTCGTTGCGATCGCAGCCATGTGGCTGTGGCTGCTGACCCCGCTTGAGTTGGTCTACAGCGGCGTGCCTCTGGCACTGAGTTGGAGCGTCCTGGTCGGCTGGAGCATTTTCAGACTTGTGAAGCAGCTGGCAGCGGAACCTGTTGTGAATGAATCGCTCCTGATCGGAGCCACTGCGGGTTATCTCCACATCGGGCTGACCGCTGGGCTGGTGATGAGCGCACTTGAGACGATTCAGCCAGGAAGCTTCGAACCCCTCGCCGTGGAGTCGATGGCGGGCAGCAGTGTTCTGAACGCCGCACAGGTGTTTTCCTCAATCAACTATTTCGCTTTTGTCTGTCTGACGACTGTTGGCTTCGGTGACATCAGCCCCATCCTTCCCCTGGCACGGATGGTGAGCATCGGCACCAGCGTGGCGGGACCCCTGTATCTCGCCGCGGTGATGGGGGTGCTGATCGGGCGCTACGTCAGCAGTGTTGAACGTCGGTGAGGAAGATCATCAACGCCGTTGATTACGCCAGGAGAGCACTCAATCCCACGCCGTAGAGAACACCACTGCAAAGAAGACCCAGCAGCCAGCAAAGGGATCGGGCCAGTGGCACATTGAACACATAGGCGCAGATGTAGGCAAGTCGAAGTGCCGGATACGCGAAGGCAGCGAGAGAAGCAACCGTCGGAAGCGTCTGTCCATTCAACGCAGCAATGGCAGCAAGCAATGCCGCAGGTGCATGGAGGCTGAAGGCTTCAAAACTGTTTTGCTGTGCCCAGCTGGCACGCTTCCCCCAGGCAGGAAAACGATCAAACATGGAGCGAAGATCAGCCAGATCCTTCACCTCAAGCTTTGCGCTGAAGCGAGCG
>JBGKDR010000359.1:0-1797 GCA_042954225.1 Parasynechococcus sp. | reverse complement strand
GGCGGTTGGCCGGTGGCGATATGCAGATCACTTCCACCGTCCTCGACCAGCTTCTCCATCAGGTCTTCGATCATCATCTCCAAGACAAGATCCTCAATGGCGTGGTGTCAGGCAGTAAGGGCATTCGAGCCAGCCGTCCTCGAGGCCAGCGCCACACCCCTTACAGGTCATTGTGCTGAGAGCGCGCGCTCTGCGCTCGGATTCGAGACCCGAATCCGTCAGGATCATGCGTCCCACCTCCTCAAGGGTGGTGTGCCCCTCACGCACCAGTTCAAGGCTGTAGCCAAGAAGCGTGTTCATGCCTGATTCCAGTGCCAGCTGGCGGATCACATCCGTGCTGGCACCACGGGCGACCGCCGTGGCGATCTCCTCGTTGATACGCAGCACTTCATAAACACCAACACGGCCTTTGTATCCACTGCCTTTGCAGTGGGGGCAGACCTTTCCCCCCGGTCCGTCGGGATGGTGTGCTCGGTAAAACGTCACCTTGGCTTCGCTGCTGGCCATCAATCCGAAGCGACCCAGTTCCCGTTCATCCGGGTGATAGGGCTCTCGACAGGTTGTGCAGACCCGTCGCATCAGGCGCTGGGAGACGATGCCGATTAATGAGGCAGCGACCATGAACGGCTCCACACCCATCTCATCGAGGCGGGCAATGGTGCTTGGAGCATCGTTGGCATGGAGGGTGCTGAGCACCAGGTGACCGGTGAGTGCTGCCTCGATGGCGGTTTTGGCTGTTTCCAGGTCCCGTGTTTCACCCACCAGCAGCACGTCCGGGTCCTGGCGCATGAAGGCCCGCAAGGCTGTCGCGAAATCAAATCCCTTTTCGCGGTTGACCTGGCTCTGGGTGATCCCGGGAAGGGTGTATTCGATCGGGTCCTCAACTGTCGAGATATTGATCCCCGGATCGTTCCGTTCAGCCAGAAGGGAATAAAGAGTCGTTGATTTTCCTGAACCAGTCGGACCTGTGACCAGGATCATTCCGAAGGGTTTGGACCCCAGCTCTCGGACCAGGTTCAGGGCATGAGGGTTGGAGATCAGTTTGTCCAGCCCCAGCTGCGTCGCGCTGCTGTCAAGCAGACGCAGGCACACCTTTTCTCCAAAACGGCTGGGGAGGGTGTTGACACGGAAATCGATCACCCGATCGCGGTATTTCCGTCGGATCCGACCGTCCTGGGCCTGGCGTCGCTCAGCGATGTCCAGGTCTGCAAGGATCTTGAAACGGGATGTGACCGCTGGAATCAAGCGACTGGGGAGCGGTTCGATGTATTGCTGCAGGACGCCGTCCTGGCGGTAGCGGAGTTGAAGGCCCCTTTGCTGCGGCTCCACGTGAATGTCGCTGGCTCCGACACTCATGGCTTGAACCAAGATCCGGTCAACCAGAGCGATGACGGGCGACGCTTCCGCATCTTTGAGGCTGGCTTCCAGGTCAACGACATCCCCTCCGATCGCCGCCCCTTCATCGGGGTCTTCCTCCAGGATTCCGTCAGTGGTGAATCCATCGAGAAACGAGGCGATGGTCTTGTCGAGGGATTCCTCGTCGTCATTGGCGGTGCTCCCATCGCTGATCGGACGATCGTTGCTGCCGCTGTCGTCGGGTGCAGGCTGTTGTTCAGTCTCGACTGATTCGTTGTCCTGGGCGCCGTCCCAGATTGAGTTGAGGTCACTCAGCAGCGCTGCACGCCACTGAATGCTGCGTCCATCGATGGTCAGTTGCTCCTGCACCATCTGCCGCTCGGCGTCACCCCAGTGGCTGGGAACGGCGAGGCTCACAGAGCGGTCGTCGATGGCCAGCGG
>JBGKDR010000358.1:0-1029 GCA_042954225.1 Parasynechococcus sp. | reverse complement strand
AGCGGCTGCGCCGCCGCGCAACACCGGACGGCCTTCGCCTTCGCTGCCTGCTTCTTTCTGGGACTCAGCTGCCTGGGTGGCCTCTTCAGCCGCACCGGCTGCTGGCGTCGCGACCTCTTGGTCGGTGGCAGCGCCTTCAGTGACCGTCATGGTGTCAGCGCTCAAGACATCAGAACAAACAACTAACCTACCAGCCGCTCGAAACCAACTGTTCTGACGTCCCCATCGATTCTGCTCTTCGACATTGACGGTGTGATCCGGGATGTCGCCGGCAGTTACCGCCGCGCCCTCCAGGAGACGGTTGAGCACTATTCGGGCTGGCGGCCAAGCGCCGAGGACATCGACCAGCTCAAGGGGGAAGGGGCCTGGAACAACGACTGGGACGCCAGTCTCGAACTGCTGCGCCGACAGGGAACACCCCTGCCAACGCGCGCTGCCCTGATCAAGGTGTTCAGCGACTTCTATTTCGGCGGTGATCCAGACGGAGACCCCAAGGACTGGACAGGATTCATCCGGGACGAACCGCTGCTGGTCACGCCGGACTTCTTCCGTGACCTCAGCCGTCGGGGGGTGCGGTGGGGCTTCGTCAGCGGAGCAGAACCCCCCTCCGCACGGTTTGTGCTCTGCGAACGCCTGGGGCTGGTGAACCCACCCCTGCTCGCCATGGGCGATGCCCCAGACAAACCCGACCCCAGCGGTCTGATCCAACTGGCCTGCCGACTGGCGGGGGAGGACACACCGGAGCGCATCGCCTATCTGGGAGACACCGTTGCCGATGTGATGACTGTGGTCAACGCCAGACTGGAGCGGCCTGAGCTGCCTTGGCTCAGCCTTGGCGTCACGCCGCCGCATGTCACCGACATCGCGGGCTATCAGGCAACGCTGCGGTCCGCCGGGGCCGATCGCATCCTGGAGGCGACCAGCCAGCTCAGTGATCTGCCGCTGAACCAACTCTGAAGCGCGTTGGCTTCACAATGAGCGCACATTGCGCCGTTGAGGCCGTCACTCCGCGATGACAAACCTGGTTGC
>JBGKDR010000357.1:0-7705 GCA_042954225.1 Parasynechococcus sp. | reverse complement strand
CGTATCTGGTACGGGATCGCCACGGCTCACGACTTCGAGAGCCATGACGGAATGACGGAGGAGCGCCTCTATCAGAAGCTCTTCTCCACCCATTTCGGTCACCTCGCGATCATCGGCCTGTGGGTTTCGGGCAACCTGTTCCACATCGCCTGGCAGGGCAACTTCGAGCAGTGGGTCGCCGACCCTCTGCACGTGCGCCCCATCGCTCACGCAATCTGGGACCCCCACTTCGGTCAAGGCGCTATTGACGCCTTCACTCAGGCGGGTGCGTCCTCCCCGGTGAACATCGCCTACTCGGGCCTGTACCACTGGTTCTACACAATCGGCATGACGACGAATGCCGAGCTGTACCAGGGATCCATCTTCATGATGATCCTGTCGGCTTGGGCACTCTTCGCCGGCTGGCTGCACCTGCAGCCGAAGTTCCGTCCCTCCCTGGCCTGGTTCAAGAACGCTGAATCACGCCTCAACCACCACCTGGCCGTTCTCTTCGGCTTCAGCTCGATTGCCTGGACCGGTCACCTGGTTCACGTGGCCATCCCTGAGTCACGCGGTCAGCACGTTGGTTGGGACAACTTCCTCAACGTGATGCCCCACCCCGCCGGTCTTGGACCCTTCTTCACCGGCAACTGGGGTGTGTATGCCCAGAACCCTGACACCGCTGGTCAGATCTTCGGCACCGCTGAAGGTTCAGGCACCGCGATCCTGACCTTCCTGGGTGGTTTCCACCCCCAGACGGAAGCCCTCTGGCTCACCGACATCGCGCATCACCACCTGGCCATCGGCGTCCTCTTCGTGATCGCCGGCCACATGTACCGGACCAACTTTGGTATCGGTCACTCCATCCGCGAGATCCTCGAAGCCCACAACCCCCCCAAGGGCACCCCTGGTGACCTGGGCGCTGGCCACAAGGGTCTCTACGACACCGTCAACAACAGCCTGCACTTCCAGCTTGGCCTCGCCCTGGCCTCCCTCGGCGTGGTCACCAGCCTGGTCGCGCAGCACCTGTACGCGATGCCGTCGTATGCCTTCATCGCGAAGGACTACACAACCCAGGCTGCGCTCTACACCCACCACCAGTACATCGCCATCTTCCTGATGTGCGGTGCCTTTGCCCACGGTGCGATCTTCTTCATCCGTGACTACGACCCCGAGGCCAACAAGGACAACGTCCTGGCCCGGATGCTCGAGCACAAGGAAGCGATCATCAGCCACCTGAGCTGGGTCTCTCTCTTCCTCGGTTTTCACACCCTCGGCCTCTACGTCCATAACGACGTAGTCGTTGCCTTCGGTACTCCCGAGAAGCAGATTCTGGTTGAGCCCGTCTTCGCTCAGTTCGTTCAGGCCGCTTCCGGCAAGGCGATCTATGGCTTTGACGTTCTGCTCTCCAACGCCGGTGGTGTGGCTGCCAACGCCAACGCCGCTTACATGGACGGCTGGATGGGCGCCATCAATGGCGGAACCGATCTGTTCCTCCCCATCGGCCCCGGTGACTTCCTGGTTCACCACGCCATCGCTCTGGGCCTGCACACCACCACCCTGATCCTTGTGAAGGGTGCCCTGGATGCACGCGGCTCCAAGCTGATGCCCGACAAGAAGGACTTCGGTTACTCCTTCCCCTGCGACGGTCCTGGCCGTGGCGGCACCTGCGACATCTCTGCTTGGGACGCCTTCTATCTGGCCGTCTTCTGGGCTCTGAACACCGTGGGTTGGCTGACCTTCTACTGGCACTGGAAGCACCTGGCCATCTGGTCCGGCAACGTGGCTCAGTTCAATGAGTCCAGCACTTACCTGATGGGTTGGTTCCGTGACTACCTCTGGCTCAACTCCTCCCAGCTGATCAACGGCTACAACCCGTTCGGCAGCAACAACCTGGCCGTCTGGTCCTGGATGTTCCTGTTCGGTCACCTGGTTTGGGCCACCGGTTTCATGTTCCTGATCTCCTGGCGTGGTTACTGGCAGGAGCTGATCGAGACCATCGTCTGGGCTCATCAGCGCACGCCTCTGGCCAACCTGGTTGGCTGGCGCGACAAGCCCGTCGCTCTCTCCATCGTCCAAGCCCGTGTTGTGGGTCTTGCTCACTTCACAATCGGCTACATCCTCACGTACGCGGCATTCTTGATTGCTTCGACGTCAGGCAAGTTCGGCTGATCAGCTGACACGTCCCGGAACACGAGTCGTTCCTTGACCCAACCCCGTCCGATTGATCGGACGGGGTTTTTTAATGCGACGGAACACGGCAGCTGGATGCTGTCCTTAGCCTCCAACGATCTGGATCAAGTGGTGTTTTGGAGGCTGTGCAATGGGACAACTTTTGCCGCAACCTCGGCATCTGGCGTGGGAGCTTCGCGACCTACGACCACAACCTGCAGCTCAAGGATGAACGTCCATCGCTGCTCAGCCTGGAGAGCATTCCCGACCAGTCGATGGCCACGTTGACGTTGCGTCGCTGGCAGCCGGACCACGAGATGCGTCAGGTGATCAGCAGCATTGGTCGTCAGGACCTCTTTTTCTCATCCGGTGCATTCAGTAAAGGCCCCATGCAGGTGGCCCCAGCCATGGTGTTTGCCGCTGAATACGCTTTTGTCGGTGCCGATCGTCGACATCGTCTGGTGCTGTTGACCGATTCCGCAGGGCAGTTCACGTCGACTGTTCTGATGCGCGAGTCTCGGGACGGCTCAGCGGCCACGCATCGGCCACCGTTGACTGCGCAACAGCTGCTCGGACCATGGAACGGAGTCCAGGAAACCCTGTCATCGGGTTCCAATGCTCTGATTCAGGAATCCTGCTCTCTTGTGCTGGATCAGAGCCAGCTTGAGGGATTGCGGTTTTTACCGGATGCTGGTGGGTTTCGCATCCCTTCGCAGATCAGCTACCGCGAGGGCTTTGCGGTGGAAGCCTGGTGGCTTCCGTCTCCGACGCGGCTGGAGCGGCTGGTGCGTTGTTACGACCAAGGCGGAGCCTGGCGCTGCTCGCTGCATCAGCAGTTGGAACGCCGAGGCCCGAATCACCCAGGAGGCACGGTATTCACTCAATAAGTGCACGATATTGAATCGTTATCGTGCTCTCGTCAGGGTTTTCAGCTTCAGGTAGACCGTTGGCACAACGAACAGCGAGAGCACGGATGAGGTGAGCAGTCCGCTGAAGACAACGGTGCCGATGCTGATCCGACTGGCCGACCCACTGCCTTGGGCCAGCACCAGGGGCAGAAATCCCGCCAGCGAGGTCACGGTGGTCAACAGAATCGGACGCATGCGCTGAATCGCAGCGCCCTGGATGGCGTCCTTCAGCGCCAGGCCCGCTTCCCTGCGCTGGTTGGCGAATTCCACGATCAGGATGCCGTTTTTCGCGGCCAGGCTGATCAGAACCAGAAGCCCCATCTGCCCGTAGACATCCAAAGGCAGACCGCGCAGTTGAAGGCCGATCAACGCACCCATCAACGCCACGGGCACCGTCAACAGGATGATCAGAGGGTCGACAAAACTTTCATAGAGACCTGCGAGCAGCAGGTACACCACCACGACGCCGAGGCTGAACAGCAACCAGGTGGTGCCCGCGGCCTTGCGTTCTTCTTCGGCGAGACCGGTGAAGGCCAAGGCGATGTTGTCGCCTCCAACCTGCTCGCCGGCGCGTTCCAGCAGCCGGATCGCTTCACTGCTGCTGACCCCGGGGGCCGGCACGGCGCTCACGCGGATCGAGCGGTTGAGTCCGTAGTGATTGATCCCGTTGGCTCCCTCAATGCGTTCAAGCGTGACCACGTTGGCCAATGACACCAGATCGCCCTGGCGGTTGCGCACCATCAGTGCCGCGAGATCGTCCGCATCCGATCGCTCGCTGCCCTCAACCTGCACCACGATGCTGCGAATGCGATTGCCTTCGAAGGTGTCGTCGATGTACCGGCCTCCAATGGCGGCGCCGATTTCCCGCAGTGTGTTGCCGTAATCGAGATCCAGCCCTGCCATCCGATCGCGATCGAGGCTGAGTTGCCAACGTGGGGAACTGGCATCGAATCGGGTTCCAACCCGTTCAAACTGGCCGCCTTCGCGCAGGTTGCGGATGAAGGTCTGGGCCACGGATTCAAAGTCCTTCAGGTCAAGGCGGCCTCCGCTGCGGTCCAGAAGCTCCAGCTGCAGTGCCGAATCGCTGCTGAAGCCACGCACCGTCGGTGGTGTCGTCACCACCACCCTGGCGTCTCCGATCTCCTCGCGCAGGCGTCGTGCCAGCCGCCGTTTGATCGCTTCACTGCTTTGCTCTGCCCTTGTTCGTTCCTCCAGGGGTGTCAGCCGCAGATAAAACGAGCCACGGTCTTCGCCGCTCTGTCCGAAGGAATTGCCGGCGTAGAAATTGCCGGTGCGGATCAGTGGTTCCTCGGCGACGACGCGTCGGATGCGGTCCATCACCCGCACCGTGCGTTCGAGGCTGGCCCCATCGGCAAGGGTGAAGAACCCCCGGATCTGTCCCTGATCTTCGTTGGGGACGAATCCGGTTGGGATGGTGGCCAGTCCGCTGGAGGTCGCCACCAGTGCTGCCAGCAGAAGCGCCAGCATCCAGCTGCCGTGGCGCAGCGTGGAGCGCAGCAGTTCTCCGTACAGCGTTTGGATGCGGTCCATCAGTCTCCGCAGTCCGGAGCTGATCGGGTGCAAGGGGCCGGGCAGCGGCCGTTGTCGGCCCCCGAGCACCTGGGCGCAGGCCATCGGCGTGAACGTCAGGGCATTCAACGTCGAAAACAGAATCGCGCCTGAGATCACGATGGCGATCGGTTGATACAGCCGTCCGATCGACCCAGGGACCAATAGCGCAGGGATGAAGACGGCCGCCAACACCAGTGAGGTGGCGACCACAGCACCAGCCAGATCGGCCATCGCATCTTCCGCTGCCTGCTGGGGCTTGGTTCCTGCTTCGATCCGAGTGGCGATGTCCTCGCTCACCACAATCGCGTCGTCGACGACGATTCCTGTTGCCAGGATCATCCCGAACAGAATCAGGCTGTTGATGCTGCTGCCGTTGAGGCGCACCACGATCAAGCTGCCAATCAGCGCCACGGGCACGGCAAGGCCCGGAATCATGGCCAGGCGCCAGCGGCCGAGAAACAGCAGCAACACGGTGAGCACCAGGATCACGGCATCGCGCAGCGTGCTGATGGTCCGATTGAGATTGTCTTCAACGCTGTCTGCGACATCCACGATCACCTGCATCTCCAGGGAGGGGGGGAAGCTGGCTTCCAGACGCTTCAGGGTCCTGCGCACTTGCCTGCTGACGTCCAGTGCATTCGCCCCGTCCCGTTGGTAAATGCCGACGGCAATGGAGCGTTCCCCATCCAGGTTCATGGCCTGCCGTCCGTAGTTGCGCTGACCCAATGCGACGCGGCCGACATCTTTGAGTCTCAGGACGCCCCCGGCATCGACTGGGCGCAAAATCAGATTCTCGAAGTCCTCTCGGCTGTGCAGCCGCCCATCGGCGTCCACCGGAAGTGTGATCAGCGTGCCGGGTTCTGACGGCGCGGCGCCAAGGCTGCCGATGGCGGCAAGCACGTTCTGCTCCGCCAGGGCCCGGCTGACATCGCCCACGGTGAGATTGTTCTGCTCGAGTCGCTGGGGGTCGAGCCAGAGCCGGAAGGCCAGATCACTGCTTCCGAAGATCTGCACGTTGCCCACGCCGGGATTGCTCTGCAGGGAGTCCCGCAGGCTCTGATCCAGCCAGCCACCCAGATAGGTCTGGGCATAGAGGCCCTCTGGATGACTGAATCCCAGAATCATCAAGAGGTCGTCAGAGGAGCGACGCACCCGGAGACCTTCCCGGCTGACCGACTGGGGCAGGCGCCGGGTCGCGAGGTTCACCTCGTTCTGCACCTTGATGGCATTCAGTTCCGGATCCCCATCCCTGAAGCGCAGGCTGATGCTGGCGCTGCCCTGACGGCTACTGGAGGTGATGCTCTCGAGTCCCTCCAGTCCCTGGAGTTGCTGTTCGAGAACCGTGGTCACGCTTTGTTCGACCACATCCGGCGCTGCCGCCGGGAATCTGGCACTGACACTGACGCGGGTCGGAGCCAGTGGCGGCAAGTCCTCCAGGCCCAATCCATTGAGCGCCCCGAAGCCGGCCAACAGAATCAGCAGGCTGCAGACGATGGTGAACACCGGCCGCCGCAGAAACGGCTGGGAGATCGAGCGCAACAGAAGCCCTCAGGTCAGCGGAATCCTGACAGCAGAAATCCCCTGAAGCACAGATGTGCTCCAGGGGATTGACGTGCAAGGACTTGCTGTGAAGGGAGGCTGATCAGCCAACACTCCAGACGCCACCAGCGATCTGCACCAGGGGTGCCACGATCGAGGTTCCGCAGAGGAACCAGGCGAAGGCTGCGCCGCCGCAGCCACCCAGCCAGAAGCCACTGGCGAATTCAGCCCAGCCGGCCTTGGTGAAGAGATCGGCAGGAGGGTTGTCGATCGTGGCGTCAGCGGGCTGAACGTTGGGGCCGTTTCCTGCGGTGCCATAGATCGACAGGCACACGGTCAGGATGGAAACCAGGCCGATGGTGGCCAGAAGACCAGCGTTGGCTGCGAACTCACTGGCGCGCAGGGGACCGCAGATGGTCAGCGGGCCATAGAGGAAAAACCCGTGGGCCATGCCGATCTCAAGTCCCCGGCGGTTGGGGGACAGAGCGGGACGGTAGGCGGGAAGTCCGTTGAGGAAAGCTTTGGTGAACGCATTGCTGTTCACCGGGGTGGCCAGGTTGCCGACGGTGGGGTCGGCGACGGGGGTCACGGTCATGGCGGGAATGAACGGTGGGAGCGTTGTGCCGACGAACTCAGTCGCGGGCTTCGATCACGTTGAACAGCAAGGTCATGGCCACGGCCGGACCGACAATTCCCACGAGGGGGACGAACACCGAGGGCATCCAGGCAGCGACAAAGTCTCCGGTCATGGCGACGGCCAAAACATCCGTCGTTACTGTAGGGATGACTGTTCTGGCGGCTTGCTCCGCCCCCTGACGGCGACATAAAAGTTCAATCCGCATGAATTCATTCTTTGTTGTCATCCCCGCCGGTCTGGTCGCTCTCCTCCTCTGGCTGCGTGGACGTCCCGCCAAGCCGATGCTGGCCAGCACCGACGTCAACGATGTTGTCGCCCTGAACCGTCAGCAACTGTCACTGGTCATCTCCGCTGAAAACGACAGCGTGCCCATCGCGTCCGAGGCCTGGGTGCCCCCGACCAATCAACGGGAGCGGTTGGCCCTGATGCAGTCGCTCCGCCAGGCAATGACGTCCGGCCCTCAGGATCGGCTTGAGGCGGTGCAACAGGCCCAGCAATGGGGAGCGTCATGCGTCGTGCCGATCCTTCGACAGGCTCTGCGCGACAGCGATGCCCGCGTTGTGGAGGCGGCGGCGGCCGCTATGCAGCGCTTCCGCGGTGCCGCCAAGGCCCCAGTCGCTCAGGCCGCCCGGCCTCCACGCAACGTGGCGCGGATGCGATAAATCGGTCGATCCTGGCTCTCGTGATACGTGCGGATCTGCAATTCACCCAGCAGTCCGAAGCAGAACAGCTGAATGCCAGCCAGTCCAAGCACCACGGCCAAGGTCAGCAGAGGTCGGTTGCCGATATCGCCTCCCATCACCTTCACGGCCAGCAGATAACTGCTGGCGACAAGACTCAGGAGGATGGCGATCAGTCCCCCGAAGCCGAAGACATACATCGGTCGGGTCAGGAAGCG
>JBGKDR010000356.1:0-2196 GCA_042954225.1 Parasynechococcus sp. | reverse complement strand
GCTGTTGCGTGTGGCCCCCGGCGATCCGGTGGATGCCGTTCTCGGCAGCCGGGCGCCTGCAGAGGTCAAAGCAAAAATGCGCGAGCAGCTCGGCCTGGATCAATCGCTGCTGCATCAATATCTCGACTATCTCCAGGGGTTGCTGCCTGTCCATGTCGAGCGGACGCCAGATGTTTTAGACATCGAAGGGTTGAGGAACCTGAGTTGGATCTCTCTGGATCTAAGAACCCCGTGGGATGGGCAGCATCTCTTTTGGGGCATCGGGTCTGACCTGATCGACCTCGGACGTTCCCTCCTAAACGAGGAAACGGTGCTCTCGATCATCGGCCGCACCCTTCCCGCCAGCCTGGAGCTGAGCGTGATCGCCCTGGTCATGGCTGCGGTGATCGGTCTCAGCATCGGCTTCACCGGCATCGCCCGTCCGGAGGGAAAGCTGGATTTCGCAGGACGGCTCTACGGGCTTGGGACGTATGCCCTTCCTCCCTTCTGGATCGCCATGCTGGTCCAGCTGCTGTTCGCGGTCGTCCTTGGATGGCTCCCGGTGGGGGGACGGTTTCCTCCCAGCCTGATCCCTCCGGATGGAAGCGGCTTCTATCTGTTCGACTGCATCCAAAGCGGCGACTGGGGTGGTCTTCGAGGCACCGTCCGCCATCTGATCCTTCCTGCCAGCACCCTGGCCTTATTGCTCAGCGGCACCTTCACCACCGCCTTGCGCCTCAATCTGCGCCGAACATTGCGCAGTGATTATGTGGAGGCGGCTCGCAGCAGAGGACTGAGCGAACCCCAGGTGGTGCTCCGCCATGGACTGCCCAATGCCCTGCTTCCCGTCCTGACCATTGCAGGCATCACGGTGGCTTCGCTGATCGGTGGCGCACTCTTGATCGAAGTGACCTTCTCCTGGCCGGGAATCGCGCTGCGGCTCCAGGAAGCGATCAATCAACGGGACTACCCCGTCGTGCAGGGAATCGTCGTGGTGATTGCCGCATTGGTCGTCCTGGTCAGTGTCACGGTGGATCTGATGGTGGCTGCCCTCGATCCCCGGGTGCGTTACTGAAGACCCTTGAGCAGCTTGAGGCTGTCCAGTCTGTTCAAGCGGTGCCAGCGAATCCGGTCACTGCGCCCATGGAGGGACTCCCCTGCAGCCTGGTGGGTCTCCACCTGATCTAGGAAGCGCACCACCTCATTCAGCACGACACGCTGGACCTTTTCAGGCTGAACCCCCACCAGCTCCTCCCCCAGCTGAAAGAGATCCTCAGCGCGCTCAGCATTGCTCGGACTCGCAATTCTGATGGCCGAAAAATGACTGGCACCCTCAACGATCAGAGCGCGGCTGCTGGGATGCCTGCCAAGGGAGGCCAGCAGGCTCAGCTGCTCGTCGATGGGAGGCGTGATCAGATCGAGCGTTCCCCCCAGCACCATCAGCGGCACTGCTGATTTGGACGGTACGAGGGACTGCGGCCAGAGCAGGCTGCCAAAACTGTTCAAAGCCACCACCGCTTCCGGCTGATCCGGCAGTGGAATCGGTCGCAGGACGTCGCCATCGGCGAGTTCGCACTGGATCAACAACGAGAGATTGGTCAAGGGCAACTCACGCAATGCCATGTCACAGATGCGCGACAGGTCCCTGGACGGTTGCGCTCCCATCGCCAGCAACGCCGTGAGCGCCCCAAGGGAATGACCGATCAAGACCACGCGCTCTCCAGAGACAGGCAGGTCCCCGCGGCCCTGGGCCGCCAAGGCTTCCTGAAGATCGAGCAGACGCTGATCCAGAGCAAGCGCACCATCAAAGGCCTGGCGTCCCTCCAGCAACTCCTGGATCGCACGACTGTCGCTCCCGGGGTGTTCGAGCATCGCCACGGGCCACCCTGAGCGCGACAACCCATCAGCCAGCCAATGAAAATGCTCCGGATCCCCACCGAGACCGGGCATCACCAAAACCCATGTCGATCGTGAGGAGAGCTTCGGCAACCACATCTGCAGGGTCAGATCCCGCTCGCGATGGCCGGTGGGCAGCCGCACGGTGCTGAAACGGACCCTCTGACGGTCCAAGCGGTCAGGGGGGGCCGCCACGGGTTGGGGGGTCGTGGGCTGACGCGACAGGGCATTGGTCAGACGCTGCTGGCGCTCAATCGAACGCTGCCATCCCTTCCCGGCCAGAACCAGCGCATCGAGATCCAGCCGCAATCGGTCGACGGG
>JBGKDR010000355.1:0-7212 GCA_042954225.1 Parasynechococcus sp. | reverse complement strand
GCGCAGCTTGTCGACAACATCGTTGTCGGACAGGCCCATGGCCCGCATCAACACATGGGCGTTGATCTTGCGGGTCTTGTCCACGCGCACGTGGAGCAGGCTGTTCTTATCGGTTTCAAATTTCAGCCAGGCCCCACGGTTGGGGATGACGCTGGCGTTGTAGGTACGACGTCCGTTCTTGTCCATTTCATCCTTGAAATAGACACCGGGGCTGCGCACGATCTGGTTGACGATCACGCGCTCAGCACCGTTGATGATGAACGTGCCCCGCTCGGTCATCAGCGGCAGTTCGCCGATGAACACTTCCTGCTCTTTGATTTCGCCGGTCTCCTTGTTGACCAGGCGGCAGGTGACATACATCTGGGAGGCAAAGGTCGCATCGCGACGCTTGGCCTCTTCCACGTCATGGCGAGGACGCTTCAGGCGGTACTCGCTACCGATGAAGTGCAGCTCGAGCTTGCCGGTGTAATCAGTAATCGGCGAAAAGCTCTCCAGCTCTTCGATCAGACCTTTATCCAAGAACCACTTGAAACTCGCCCGCTGAACCTCCACCAGATCGGGGAGATAAGTGGCGGTCTTGGCGACCTGAATCGCGCTGCTGCTCATGCGGGGACCGGCAGAGAGGACGAAAGGAACAAAGAGGCCTGGAAGCGACGCGTTGGCGTTGACAGGTCAGCCAAAGACTCACAAACCAGCAAAAACAGCGGCCGCTGCACCTCAACGAAGCGCAGCGGCCGCCTTTGCGGGCTCAGAAATCTCGGGCCAGATCAGCTGACGACGACAAATGCACCTGAGTGATGTGGTTGCTTCGGCTCCAAGCAGCTGACAAGCAGTTGCATGGGCAGGCCAATACAACATCTTACATCTTGACTGGACGTCTCAGGCTTTTCGTGCTTTGGCGTCAGGGAAGCCGGAACAAGCGGCGGGCATTGGCACTGCTGGTGGCCGCCACATCGGTCAGGGTTCCGCCACGCAGCTCAGCCACGCGCGTCGCCACCGCAGCCACAAAGGCCGGCTCGTTGCGCTTGCCGCGTCGGGGCACTGGGGCCAGGAAGGGGCAATCCGTCTCGACCAGGAAACGGTCCTCGGGCACCTGACGCGCACAGTCGTGGGTGGGCTCCGCCTTGGGGAAGGTGACGGTGCCACTGAAGCTGATGTAGAAGCCGAGCTCCAGGAACTGGTGCATCTCATCAGGGGTGCCGCCCCAGCAGTGCATCACGCCTCCAGGGCAACGGCCCTGCGCCTTGCGGGCCCGAAGTTCTTCCAGCATCGGCTCGGCGGCATCCCGGCAGTGAATGATCACCGGCAGGTTCAGCTCCACAGCCAAGTCCAATTGAGGACGCAGCACAGCCAGCTGCTCCTCCAGATTCTTGTCGCGGAAGAGATCGAGTCCGAGTTCACCGATCGCGACAACCCGATCGTCCTCGAGTGCCGCGCGACGCAGCACCGCCACCGTGTCATCCCGCCAATGCTCGGTGTCCAGTGGATGCACCCCGACGGAGTAGCGCATCTCCGGGAAGCGATCGGCCAGCGCCCGGATTGCGGGGATCTCAGAGGGCTCAACACAGGCGTGGAGCAGGGCCTTGACACCCGCTTCACGCCAACGGTCAGCCACCGCATCAAGATCGTCGTCGAAGTTCCTGAAAACGATGTGGCAGTGGCTGTCAATCAGCGTCGGCAGTGACGTCAATGGATCCGAAACGCGCCTTCGGATCCATTCTGCCGTTTCCCTGTCTCAGCTGGAGGGCTCGAGCACCTTGCGGACAGCAGCACTCAGGCGAGCTTTCTGGTTGGCACCGTTGTTGCGATGCAGAACGCCGACCTTGACGGCTTTGTCAATGCGGCTGAAAGCAGCACTGATCGATTCCTGAACCGTGGCCTTGGCCTCATCACCGGGCTTTGCCGAGTAAGCATCACAAGCGTTGAAGCAGCGCTTCATCAGCGTGCGCAGGGAAGACTTGTAGGTGCGGTTGCGCAGACGGTTGCGCTCGGCAATCTCCACACGCTTCTTCGACGACTTGTTATTGGCCACTGCGGCGAAAACAACACGAACAATCCAAGACAATACTCCTCAGCCTCATGGGGAGAAGGTGGGCCTTAGTTTGAGTCCTGAACTTCACGTGCAGCTCCTTGGCTCAGAGCCGTTCAGCGGAATCGACGCAATCGGCCGCATTCCCGATCCGGTGCATCGGGGATCGTCATCAGGCCGAAACCCTGCTGGACCACCTGGCGAGCCGCACCGTCAACGAGCAGCAAAGGGAGGCCAGGCAGCGCGTTGACGACATCCTTGACGATGTACGGCGGCGAGGCGATGCAGCCGTCCGCGCGTACACGTCAACATTTGACGGCTTTGATCCTGATCCGATCGCCGTTGATGCGGATGCGCTCGAGCAGGCCTGGAACGGGTTGTCCAACGACCTGCGCGATGCCCTAGAGCTGGCCCATCGCCGCATCACCGATTTCCACCAACGCCAGCGTCCAGCGGATCTGGCGGTGACCGGCCCCCACGGCGAACAGCTCGGACGGCGTTGGCGTCCGGTGCGCCGGGCAGGGCTCTACGTCCCGGGAGGACGTGCGGCCTACCCCAGCACCGTGTTGATGAATGCCGTACCAGCCCGGGTGGCCGGCGTTGACGACATCGTGATCGCATCCCCCGCTGGTGCCGATGGCACGGTCAACCCGGTGGTTCTCGCCGCGGCGCACCTCGCTGGGATTCGCCAGGTGCTGAGAATCGGTGGCGCCCAGGCGATCGCGGCCATGGCCTATGGCACCGCCAGTGTTGCCAAGGTGGATGTGATCAGCGGGCCTGGGAATCTGTACGTGACCCTGGCCAAACAGGCGGTCTATGGCCAGGTGGGCATCGATTCGCTGGCTGGGCCGAGTGAGGTTCTGATCATTGCCGACCAGAGCGCGACTCCATCCCACGTGGCCGCGGATCTGTTGGCACAGGCCGAACATGACCCCCTCGCGGCCGCGATCCTGCTCACGACGAGCCCTGCATTGGCGGACGCCATCGGGGAGGAACTGGCACGGCAACTGGATGGCCACCCGCGCCGGACGATCTGTGAAGAGTCCCTGAAGAACTGGGGGCTCATCGTCGTCTGCGACGACCTGGAACAGTGCGCCAGCCTGAGCGACCGTTTCGCCCCGGAACATCTGGAGCTTCTGGTCGAACGCCCGGAAGCCCTGGCGGAACGCATTGACAATGCGGGGGCGATTTTCATGGGCGGCTGGAGCCCCGAAGCCGTCGGCGATTACCTGGCTGGGCCGAACCACACCTTGCCGACCTGTGGATCAGCCCGTTTCAGCGGCGCCCTGAGCGTGGAGACGTTCATGCGCCACACCTCGATGATCCGGTTCAATCGAACAGCACTGGAAGCGACGGGGTCTGCCGTGCGTGAACTCGCCAACAGCGAAGGACTCCACAGTCATGCGGAGTCCGTGCGTCTCCGGCTCAGCTGACGCGATCCAGGCTGCGGGCTCCGGCCACACCATCCTTGATCTCGCCGACGAGAACCTCATCGGTGAGATTCACGAACAACCCGTTTTCCAACACACCGGGAATGTTGTTGATGGTGCGCTCGAGGGCCGCAGGGTCGTCGATACCGCCGTTCATCTTCACGTCGAGCACAAGATTGCCCTGATCGGTGACCACCGGGCCGGCCTTGCGTTGGGCCATCCGCAGCTCAGCCGCTCCCCCGAGATCGGCCAGCTGCTGTTGAACCTGGCGCCAGGCCCCTGGCAGAACCTCGACCGGCAGCAGGAAACCCAGGTTGAGACGGTCAACCAGCTTGGTGGAATCCACCACAACCACAAAGCGATCGGCCCGGGCGGCGACGAGCTTCTCCTGAACGTGGCAGGCACCACCCCCTTTGATCAGCTGGAAGCCGGGGTCTACTTCATCGGCCCCGTCGATCGCCAGGTCAATGCGATCCACAGCATTCAGGCTGAGCAGAGGAATCTTCAGGGTCGAAGCCAGAACTTCACCCTGGAAGGAGGTGGTGACACCGACGATGTCCTTGAGGGCGCCCGATGCCAGCTTGGCCCCGAGGGCTTCAATCATCAGAGCAGCAGTGGATCCGGAGCCCAGACCAAGGACCATTCCATCCTTGATCTGCTCGACCGCAGCGTCTGCCACGGCCTGCTTCATCTGGGTCTGGAGATCCACGCTGTCCTTCAAGAAGATGGGCGCGACCGTAGCAAGACCGTCAGTTCACGCCTGGAAGCGCCGCAGGCTTGACGGAGAGCTCCTGCTCACGGCCCTGACGGAGCACCCGCAAGCGGAGTGAATCCCCCAGCGACGACGCGTCCACCATCACCAGAAGATCCTGGGGGTCCTTGACCGTTCTGTCCCCTGCGGCAATGACCAGATCTCCGCGCCGGAGTCCTGCCGACTCAGCGGGGCTGCCTGGCACCACGCTTTGCACCAGTGCCCCGTTTCGCTCCGGCAGCTCCACAAGGGCATTGGGATCCTTGTTGTGGTCGCGGGCGATCTTGGCGGTCAGGGGAACCAGCTGCAATCCGATGTAGGGATGCACCACCTCACCGTGGGCCAGCAGTTGATCAGCCACTGTGGTGGCCAGATTGATCGGGATGGCAAAGCCGAGCCCGGCCCCTGGTCCAGAGCGCACCAGGGTGTTGATGCCGATCACATCCCCATCGCTGTTGACCAGGGGCCCTCCGGAGTTGCCGGGATTGATGGCGGCATCGGTCTGAATCAGATCCAGACGTTTGTCTGAGAAGCCGAGGCTGTTGATGTTGCGATGGAGGCTGCTGACGATCCCGAGGGTGACGGTCCGCTCCAGCCCGAACGGGGTGCCGAGTGCAATCGCCCAGTCACCAACCTCGAGTGCTTCGGAATCGCCCAGGGGAGCTGGGGGTGGAAGGTCGTTGCCCTTGAGCTGCACCAAGGCCAGATCGGTCACCGGGTCGACACCGACAACATCGCCGTCCTGCTGCTCGCCATCGGCGAGGGTGACGCTGACGGACTCGACGCGATCGACCACATGGGCATTGGTGAGGATCAGGCCATGGCCATCGATCACAAAGCCGGACCCCTGACCGCGTTCACGCTCGGGGCCGCTCGGTGGATCCCCGAGCAGATCGCGCAGCAGCGGATCAATCAAGCTGGGGTCAAAGGGCTGCCGTTCCAACGTTCGCTCGGTGTCGATGCGCACCACGGCCGGGGCGACACGACGCACCACATCCGCCACAAAGCTGTGCTGGAGGGCGACCGACGGGCTGGCCAGCCCGGTCACACACGCCATGGCCACAACAAGCTTGAGGAGGTGACGCAGGAAGGAAAACCGCACCTGGCTTGATCGGAAGTGTTCCATGGTTTTATCCGATCCGGGTACAGGACGGACGCTGGTCCAAATCGAACAGAATCCTCGCGAGACGATTACGACGCGCGGACAGCCTGGAGAAATCCAGCTATCAAATCGTCAAACGCTGTTTTCGCATGCGTGCACTCTTGGCGCCAGCGGTGGCTGCCATCGCCCTGGCAGCTCCTCTCGCCTTAGCGCCGGCAGCCTCCGCCCAGAGCACGACCTTGAAGGCCGTGATCTTCGATGAGCTCAAACCGCTCTATCAAAAGACCGACGGTGGATATGAAGGTCTTGGGGTTGATGTCCTCGAGCAAATCCGCATCCAGGCCCGCCGTCGCACCGTGAGCTACACCGTTGCCTCGTCCGTCAAGGACGGCATTGGCGCGGTGACCACTGGCAAAGCCGACATCGCCTGCGGGGTCGCCTTCACCTGGGGGCGCTCCACGCAGGTCAGCTACAGCCTTCCCTTCGGCGTCGGCGGTACCCGTCTGCTGACGGCCAAGGACGCCGGCGTGGATGGGACCCCAACCTCACTGGAGGGTCAAGTCATTGGCGTCGTCAAGGATTCCGCGTCGGCCAACGTGCTGAAAAACGTGGTCCCCGGTGCCACGTTGAAACCCTTCAACACACCGAAAGAAGCACTGAACGCCTTCTACACGGGTGACGTCCCGATCCTGGGTGGAGGCACCCTGTGGCTGGCCGCCAACAGTCGCATCGACAAGACAGCACTGCTGCCCTTCCGCCCCTATGGCCGCTCCGGCATCAGCTGCATCGTCAAGCAAAACGACGGCAAGCTGCTCTCCGCCACCAACATCGCGTTGGGCCAGATGATGCAGGCCTACATGGACGGTGATGCCGGCACCCGCCGCATGATCAACCGTTGGATTGGTCCTGGCAGCGACGTGGGCCTTGGCCAGGAATCGATCCGTTCTCTATATGGGCTGATTCTGAGCATCACCGCAGAAATCAACACCCCAGCGACTCCGGGAATCTGACGACTCCTCAATTGCTTTCGTCCTTTATCCATCAACAGCCATGAAGCGTTCCTTGATTGCCTTCCAGGCACTGCTGGCCTCCAGCGCAGTGCTCTGCCAGAGCGCCCAAGCCAGTTCCACCTACACCGCACCTGAGCAGCTCAATCCTCAGGGCCAAACCAACAGCATCGAATCTCGGATTCAGGCCGTCCGCGACTCGGACTGGGGCAACCTGCTCAAGGGTGCCGACATGGAAGGCGAACTGGTCGCCAAGAGCAAGTGGGGCAACGGCAAAGGCAAGAAATTCGGCAACAGCTACGGCAAAGGCAAGTGGGGCAACGGCAAGAGCGGCAACAAGTGGAGCAATAGCCGCAACACCTGGGGCAATGGCGGCTACTACGGCGGATGGCGCAACGGTGGCGGTGCCTGGAAGAACGGTGGCGGCGGATTCGTGAACTGGTGATTGTTTCTTCTCCCAACGTCGGGCCCAACCTCAACCGGTTCGGGCCCATCGATCTCGTGGTTGTGCAGTCCACCTCGCTGTGCAACCTCGATTGCTCCTACTGCTACCTGCCGGATCGGCAGAAGAAACGAGTCTTTGACCTGGATCTCCTGCCCCTATTGATGCAACGGATTCTGGAAAGTCCCTATGCCGGGCCGGAATTCGCTTTGGTATGGCACGCCGGTGAGCCGCTCACCCTGCCCACCAGTTGGTACGACAAAGCCACGACGATCCTGAATCGCAGCCTCGCGCAGTTCAACGCTGAGGGGCTGGACTTCACCCAGCACGTTCAGACCAACGCCACATTGATCAACGATGCGTGGTGCGACTGCTTCAAGCGCAACCGCATCGTCGTGGGCATCAGTGTGGATGGTCCGGAGGACATCCACGACGCCCATCGGCGCTTCCG
>JBGKDR010000354.1:0-12751 GCA_042954225.1 Parasynechococcus sp. | reverse complement strand
ACGCAATGCCGTGGTGGTCACGGAACTGCCGTATCAGTTGAGCAAAGCCGGCTGGATCGAGAAACTGGCCGATCTCGTCAATGACGGAAAGATCGGAGGAATTGCCGACATCCGTGATGAAAGCGATCGGGAAGGCATGCGCGTGGTGGTGGAACTACGCCGTGATTCCGATCCAGACAAGGTGCTGAAGGAGTTGCAACGACGCACGGCTCTGCAAAGCAACTTCGGCGCCATCCTTCTTGCACTGGTCGATGGGCAACCGCAGCAGCTTTCCCTGCGTCAGCTGCTGCAGACCTTCCTCGACTACAGGGAACTCACCCTGATTCGCCGGACGAGCTACGCCCTGCGCAAGACAGAGGACCGTCTTGAGGTTGTCGAGGGATTGATCACAGCGCTGAACAATCTCCAAGCCGTGATCGCCATGATTCAGGAGGCTGCCGACGCGGCGTCAGCTCGGGCCAGCCTGATGGTGCGACTTGAGCTCAGTGAGCGCCAGGCTGATGCCGTCCTGGCGATGCCCCTGCGGCGCTTGACCGGGCTCGAACAGGAAAGCCTGCGCAAGGAACTGGACGACCTTCGTGCGGAGCGAGAGCGACTGACGCTGCTCCTGGAGAACCGGGATCAACTCCTCGATGCCCTGGTCAGCGAGCTCAAAGGGCTGAAAAAGCGTTTTGCCACTCCCCGCCGCACCCGACTGATCGAAGGGGGAGATCTGTTGATGGCCGAACGGGCCGCCAGCCAGCGCCCCAACACCGAACTGCTGCGTCAACAGGCGTTGTCCGCCCTGGCTGGAGACGCGCGACTGCTGATTCAGGCCGATGGCCAGGTGAAGGTGGTGAGTCCACAAGTTCTCGGGCGCATGCATCTGCATGAGCCCTCTCCCCTCGGGGATGATCCCAGCCCAGCACGCCTGCTGCTTCCGATCGAGCCGCCACCGAGGCTGCTGGCTGTGTCCGCCAGTGGTCGGGTCGCCATGGTCCGCTGGGAGTTTGCCGGGCAGCAACCGGGAACCCTCGAACGCTTTCTGCCCACCGCCCTCGACCAGGATCCGATCATCGCGATCGAATGCTTACCGCAGACTGATGATCCCGACCTGAGTCTGGGCCTGCTCAGCAGTGATGGCCGTTTCAAACGACTGGCCCTGAGTGAGCTTCTGGATCTGTCCGGTCGGGCCACCAGCGTTGTGAAGCTCAAGGACGGTGTGCAGCTCAAAGCAGCAATGGTGTGCCGCCAGGGATCCGATCTTCTGCTGGTCACCGATATCGGTCGTGCCTTGCGGTTACCGGTGAATGACGATTGCCTGCCTCTGATGGGTCGGCTTGCCCAGGGACCAATGACGCTCAGGCTGCTTCCCGGTGAGGGGATCGCAGGCGGCATCAGCCTGGATCGACCCATGGCCAGCCAGGATCCCGACACCGTGGTGGTGGTGACAGGCAAGGGGCGCCTCAGCCGAATCGAGCTGGGAGCTCTGCAACCCTGCTGGCGGGGTGACCTGGGTCGCATCCTTGTTGCCCTTGACAAGGATGACGATCGGATCACAGCCATTGCGCCGGGTCATGGACTGATCGGTGTGTGCACCTCAGGCTCCCGCCACGCCCGTCTGATGGGAACTGACCTCGCCATCAACGAACTGGCGGAGCCTTTCGCGACCGATCTGAACCTGCGTCAGGACGAGCACATCAACGCACTCGTCCCACTGATCAAGGGATAGACCTCGTCAGCTCTTGGCGATGCCTGCGGGCTCGAGCATGAGTTTGCTCGCCATCACGTCCCGATCCATCGGGATGGGGTATTGGCCATCGAAGCAGGCACTGCAGAAGTGACCTGATTCAGCCTTGGCAGCCTCGACCATGCCTTCCTTGCTCAGATAGGCGAGGGAATCGACCTTGAGATGATCTCTGATCTCCTCGAGGGTGAGCCGTGCCGCGATGAGCTGGTCCTGGGTGTCGGTATCAATCCCGTAAAAGCAGGGATGGGTGACAGGCGGTGAGCTGATCCGCATGTGCACCTCGGTGGCACCGGCATCACGCAAGGCCACCACCAATTTGCGACTGGTGGTGCCACGGACGATCGAATCATCAATGACGATCACACGCTTACCGGACAACACATCCGGCAGCGGGTTGAGCTTCACACGAATCCCCGCCTCTCGCATTGCCTGCGTGGGTTGAATGAACGTTCGTCCCACATAGCGGTTCTTGATCAAACCATCGGCATAGGGAATCCCGCTCTCCTGAGAGAACCCGATCGCGGCTGGAATCCCCGAATCGGGTACACCAATCACCAGGTCCGCATCCACAGCGGACTCACGAGCCAGTGTGCGCCCGATGCGCTGGCGATAGCTGTAGAGCGATTCACCGAAAAATCGGCTGTCGGGACGAGCGAAATAAATCATCTCGAACACGCAGAGGCGGTTCGGTTCTTCACTCCAGCGTTCCCGCCGCAGCTCCGTCGATCCGAGTTTGAACTGCACGAGCTCACCCGGCTGAACATCATCGACGTACTTCGCACCGATGATTTCCAGACCGCAGGTTTCACTGCTGACCACCCACTGGCCAGCCTCCTGCTCACCGAGAAACCCGAACACCAGCGGACGAATGCCATGGCCATCGCGGATCGCGAACAGGCCCTCCGGCGTCCCGATCACAAGGCTGAAGGCTCCCTTGCAGAGATTCAGGGCGGACTCAATTCCCGCTTTCCAACCGAGGCCGCCATTCACAGCCTGTTGAATAGCGAAGGCAATCAGTTCGGAATCGGTGGTGGAGGTGAATTCCACCTGGCCGTTGTCCACGGCCCGACGCAGATCCGAGGCATTGACCAGGTTGCCGTTGTGGGCAAGCGCGAAGGCACCAAGCCGGGTCATCAAGACGACGGGCTGGGCATTGCAGACCTTGCTGCTGCCGGTTGTTGAGTACCGGTTGTGACCGATGCCGAGATCACCCGGCATGCGCGCCAGAACGTCCTGATCGAACACCTGGCTGACAAGACCCATGTCCTTGTGCAGACGGACCTTGTCCTGGTTGAACACAGCAATCCCCGCCGATTCCTGCCCGCGGTGCTGCAGGGCATACAGCCCGAAGTAGGTGAGATTCGCAACGGGTTGTTCGGCCGCGAGGACTGCAAAGACCCCACAGGCCTCCTCCATCCGATCGGGACGCTCAGCCTCAACCTGCAGCATCGGGCGTCCCTTCAGAATCCTTTCAGAATTCTGCATCACGCCAGGCGACGGGGCAGGGCATCGGCGTGCGCCTGCTGCAGCTGGGCGATCGGCAACTGAATGGCAGGGGTGCCTCCACAGGGAATCTGAACATCACCGCCAGCAGTGACGCGGCCCAACTCGGTCGCTGGAACATCTGGAGCTGTGGCCAGCAGGTCCGTCCAGGCCGTGGCCTGTTCCGCCTTCACCGACACCACGATCCGGGCACCGCCTTCCGCGAAGAGCACCCGATCGAGCCGCGTCTCGGAGACGGTCAGATCGAGCTCCACACCAAGCCCGGAGGCAATGCTGGACTCCGCCAGAGCCACAGCCAGTCCACCATCGCTGCTGTCATGGGCGGAGGCGATCAATCCTGCGCTGATCGCCCGTCTGACCAGGGACTGCACGGCGGCTTCGAGGGTTAGATCGACGCGGGGAGGCCGTCCGGCGAGATCTCCGAGCACCAGTTGCTGGTAACTGCTTCCTGCCAGACCGAGACGGTCATCCCCGCCATCCTCCGGGGGAAGCCCCAGCAGAACGACCACATCTCCGGGCTGACGCCAGCCCAGTCCAACAACGGTGCGAATGTCGTCGACCAGACCCACCATGCCCACCACCGGTGTGGGGTGAATCGGTTGCAGGGTCCCATCATCCCGACGGGTTTCGTTGTAGAGGGACACGTTGCCCCCTGTGACTGGCGTGTTCAACGCCCGACAGGCCTCTGAAATGCCACGACAGGCCATGGCCAACTGCCAGTAGCCCGTTGGGGTTTCCGGAGAGGGGAAATTCAGGTTGTCGGTGATGGCCAGAGGTTCGGCACCCACACAGCTGAGGTTGCGGGCCGCCTCCGCCACCGCTGCCATCGATCCCCGTTCCGGGTCGAGGGCGACCCATCGGTTCGGACAATCCACGGTGGCTGCCACACCACGGGTCACTGCTGTCATCGCGTCGGCTCCCTGCTGAGGCCGGAGCCGCACCACAGCAGCATCAGCCGCACCGGAGGACACCACGGTGTTGGCAAGAACCTGCTGGTCGTATTGACGGTGAACCCAGCGTTTGCTGGCGATGGTGGGGTCATCCAGCAGGCGGAGCAACGCGTCGGCTGGATCGGACAGTGGGCTGAGGTCATCGTCCGACCAGGTCCAGAGCTTCTGGAGCTCGGCCGGTGGTTCCTGAAGCAGTGCGTGCTGCTCGATGGGGGTGTCATCGGCGAGGGCGGTGGCCGGAACCTCGGCAGCAACAGCACCGTGATGCAGCACCCGCACCAGGGGTTCCTCCAGCACGCGGCCGACCACAGCAGCCTGGAGCCCCCAACGCCGGAACCGCTCCATCAGAGGTTCCTCGCGGCCGGCCTTGACCACAAACAACATCCGCTCCTGGGACTCCGAGAGCAGAAACTCGTACGCGGTCATCCCGGCTTCCCGGGCGGGCACCCGATCCAGGTCCAGTTCAACGCCGAGCCCCCCTTTGGCCGCCATTTCCGAACAGCTGCAGGTGAGACCAGCCGCACCCATGTCCTGGGCTGCCACGACATCCCCACTGGCGAAGGCCTCCAGACAGGCTTCGATCAGTCCCTTTTCAAGAAAGGGGTCACCCACCTGCACCGCCGGCCGGTCATCGAGGGAGTCGGCACTGAGTTCGGCACTGGCGAAGCTGGCACCACCCATGCCATCGCGACCGGTGGTGCTGCCCACGTAGACCACGGGATTCCCGACACCGATGGCTCCGGATTTGACGATCTCGTCGGTTTCCATCAAGCCAAGGGCCATGGCATTGACCAGAGGATTCCCGGAATAGGACGGGTCGAAGGCGACTTCACCACCCACGGTTGGCACGCCGACGCAATTGCCGTAATGGGCGATCCCGGCCACAACCCCTTCGATCAGTCCGACATTGGTCGGATCCTCCAGCGGACCGAAGCGCAGGGCGTTGAGCAGGGCGATCGGACGGGCCCCCATCGTGAAGATGTCCCGAAGGATCCCGCCCACACCCGTGGCAGCCCCCTGAAACGGTTCCACCGCCGACGGGTGGTTGTGACTCTCGATCTTGAACGCAAGGCGATGGCCATCACCCAGATCCACAACACCGGCGTTCTCGCCAGGGCCCACCAGGATCCGCGGACCTTCCGTCGGGAAGCCGCTGAGCAACGGCCTGGAGTTGCGGTAGCAGCAGTGTTCGGACCACATCACACCGAACATGCCCAGTTCCGCCCGGTTGGGCGGTCGGTTGAGCCGCCGACAGATCTCATCCCAGTCCCTGGGCTTCAGTCCTTCCTGCTTGAGAGCATCAGCAACGTCATACCCAACCGCGTCAGCCGAGGAAACCACAATCGGTGTTGCACCTCTTCCCAGTGTTGCCGACAGCGGGGACGGGCTTCAGACCCAGGGATCCTCATCCCTGGCACGGGAGCGCCGCTGTTGCTGCTGGTCCCAGAGTTGATCGTCCCAATCCTCTAAAGGATCCACCGCATCGGTTGGCGGAGGGGGTGCGGAATCCGATCGTGGGGGCGGATCCTGACGGTCCAGCTCATCCCAGGGAGGCTCATCCAGCCAACCCTCCAGGCGGTCGCCGGCCCGATCACCGATGTCACGCAGTTGATCGCGCCAGCGCTGGGTGCGCTGCAACAGATCCTGACGCACACTGGACCGTGCAAGGGGAAGGTCATCCAGGCCATCCAGGGCGGTGGTCACCTGTCCGGGCTGCTGATCAACGATGCGATCAGGGGTCAATCGCCAACGGGATGTTCCCGGAAGCCGTGGATCCGTTCTAGAAATCAGGTAGTGGTGAATCGCACCTGAAGCCGGGTCGAACACCAGGTCGGCCACGGCACCGAGACGCTCGCCATGGCGGTCGACGAGGTCCGCATTCAGCAGTGTCGGCAAACGATCGAGAAGGGTGGGATCGGTAACGGACGGCTCACCTCTGACGAAGACCTGATCGTCGGTGAGACCACAGCATTGATCGAGCCTCCAGACCTCACGACTCATCCGAAGCGCGGATGGACGACTGACCCAACCCAGCAACCGATGGACAGGCGGATGCATCCAGGCCATCACACCTGGGCCATGGTCCAGGCCGAGGTCACAACGAACGGTGTGCTGCAGAAGATCACTCAGCAGCAGCTGCTTGGGAAGGCTCAAGGTCAGGAGCGAATCTGCACGGGCATCACCAGATAGGTGAAGGATTCAGTGTCCTCTTCGGCCTTGAGGATCGCCGGAGTGGTGGGGGTGTTGCAATGCAGCACCACCCGGTCACAGGACATGGCCTTCAGGCCATCGAGCAGATACCGAACATTGAAGGCGATCTCAGTGGCTTCACCGCTGAGCTGAGCCGGCAAGGATTCAGAACCGCTGCCGACATCCTGAGCATCCGCGGTGAGCTGCACGAGACCGTCCTCGGGCTGGCTGCTGAACTTCACCACATTGTTGTGCTGATCGGCCAGAACAGCGATTCGTTCCAGCGCGGCTACCAGACCACGACGATCCAGAGCAAACGTCCTTGTGAACCCGTCAGGGATCAACTGGCGGTAATTGGGATAGGTGCCCTCAAGAGTGCGGCTGGTCACCATCTGGTCGGCAGCCAGAAACACCACCTGACCGCGATCGCAGAACAGGCTGACCGGCTCTTCGGATCGCCAACCGGAGACCAGGCGCTCCACTTCCCGGAGCGAACGCGCCGGCAACGTGACGGCAAATCCCGTGTCACCGTCGTCGCTGTCCTCCACAGCCGATGCCACCGGGGCACCCTCAAGGGCATCATCCACCTCAAGGACAGCCAGACGGTGACCGTCGGTGGCTGCAGCTTCGACGGTTCGTTGGCGGAAACTGAGGTGCACACCGGTGAGCAGCTGCTTCGCTTCGTCGCTGCTGCTGGCGAACAGGGTTCCCTTGAGCGCTTGAACCAGAGCGGTGGCCTGCAATTTCAGGGTGGTACCGCTTTCCACCATGGGGAGATCCGGGTAGTCATCCGCAGGCATTCCCCGCATCTGATAACTGCCACTCAGGCTGGTGAGCTGGACCTGTTCACCGCCTTCCGCCGTGGCGAGGGTCAAGGGCGAGTCACTGGACAGCCGCGACACAATCTCGCCAAGAAGCCTCGCGGGAAGGGTGATCGCTCCACTGCTTTCCACATTGGCGGGAAGGGAGGTTTGGATCCCGAGATTCAGGTCAAAGCCAGTGAGGCTCAGTCGTCCACTGCCTGCATCGGCGGTCAGAAGCACGTTGGCGAGCACTGGATGGGTCGGCCTGGTGGCGACAGCACGACTCACAAGCTGGAGGGCTCCATTCAGCTCGGACTGAGAGCAAACCACTTTCATCGCGCCGAAGGCCAACCGAAACATCGCCAACCCACCGTTTCACAGGCAAAGGGCAAGCGCAACGGTCATGGCCAACGTTCTGCTCATCGGCTGTTGTGTTCTTCAAAGATTAAAAGAAGAAAACAAACAACAGTCGTAGAAGGCTCTGTGGAAAGCGGGGAAAACCAGCTCAAAGCCCTTTCATCACAGGGTTCTTGATTCCCTACACCTGAGGAGAGTGTTCCCCACAGTGTGAGGAAAGCGAGCGTTCTCCACTTTTCCTGAGCATGGGGAAAGCTTGGTTGTTGTTGAGGGGGTGGTTTGTGTTGTGTTCTCCCCAGGTTGTGCAGGGGGTTGTTGGCGGTTGTCCGCAGGCGGTTTGGCGGTTGGTTCTCTGGTTTGTCGCTGTTTTCCCATCAAAAAACCCCCTGTGAGGGGGGTTGAGCAGCGACCGGAGTCGTCAATCGTGAGGGTCTTCAGAAGCCCATAACGCCAGCCACGGTGTTGAGATCTGGATTCAGATCGGTATGGAAGGCCGCATCGTTGTTGTTGATGGCGCAGTCCGGATCCTTCAGGCCGTTCCCCGTCAAGACGCAGACGACGGTCGCCCCAGCAGGCACCTCGTCTCTGCGTTTGATCAGGCCTGCCACCGAGGCTGCGCTGGCTGGTTCGCAGAAGATGCCTTCCTGACCTCCCAGCAGTTTGTAAGCGTCAATGATTTCCGCATCTGTCACATCCAGGAATGCTCCATTGCTGGCGGCACGGGCGGCGATGGCTTTCTCTCGGTTGACCGGATTGCCGATGCGAATGGCCGTCGCGATGGTTTCCGGATCGCTCACGGTGGTTTCATTCACCAGGGGTGCTGACCCGCTGGCCTGGAACCCCATCATTCGCGGCAGGGTTCGGCTGCGTCCCGCCTGGTGATATTCCTGGAACCCCATCCAGTAGGCGGTGATATTGCCTGCATTGCCCATCGGGATGCAGAGCCAGTCAGGGGCATCTCCGAGAGCATCGATGATTTCGAAGGCTGCGGTTTTCTGGCCCTGCAGGCGATAGGGATTGACCGAGTTGACCAGGGTGACGGGATATTTTTCAGCCGCCTCACGGACGATGTCCAGGGCGCGGTCGAAGTTGCCGCGGATCGCCAGAACCTCGGCGCCATACACCAGGGCCTGGGCCAACTTTCCTTGGGCGACGTAGCCGTCAGGAATCAGGACGAAGGCCCGCATGCCCCCCCGGCGCGCATAGGCCGCGGCCGCGGCGCTTGTGTTGCCCGTGCTCGCACAGATCACGGCTTCGCAGCCATCCTCCTTGGCCTTGCTGATGGCCATGGTCATGCCACGGTCCTTGAAGGAACCGGTCGGGTTCAGGCCGTCGTATTTCACATAGACCTTGACCCCCTTGCCGATGCGGTCAGCGATCGATGGAACGGGAATCAACGGTGTCGCCCCTTCGTGGAGGGTGATCACCGGTGTTGAGCTGCTCACGGGAAGCCATGACCTGTAGGCCTCGATCAGGCCTGGCCAGTCCTGCATGACAGGACTGGGAGCAAAGCGCCGACGAAGGGTCTGAAACAGGGTCACCAGCTGGATGGCGTGATGAGCCGGAATCTAGGCGTCAGGGTTGGCCTTCCTTCAGCCCATCCAACGGTGAGTCGGAGAAGAAGTTCACCAGTCCTGCAATCGACTGAGCTTTTTCGATCACCCCGAACAGGGCGGGCAAGTTGACCGCCAGAACGTTGTTCGGATAGGCCTTCAGAAAGACGACTGCTGTCAGTGAACCGTCGTTCTCAGCGAGTCCATTGATCACGGCAGCTCGAATGGCTGGAACGCTCACCGCAGGGTCATCGGTGCCGATGGGGTACAGGATCTTGGCGACCCGACGAATGATCGCTTCACCGATTCGGGTGTTGATCAAGCGGCTGGTGAGCACCAAAGGGACTTGAATCTCTTTGTTCAGCAGTTCAGCCACGTCTTCGGGTTGTTGGCCAGAGAGGGCCAACAGTGTTTTGAGCAATCCGACGGCTTCACCGGTCTTCGCCAGATGGTCGATGTCCTTGACCGCAATGGATCGGCGGAAGGCACCACTCACCAGGGCGACGTCCTCAGCGGCCGATGCGGGCATGGTCAGTGGCCCGAGGCCCAGCCCCAGGGCCGCCATTACCGCCAGACATCGGCGTCGACGAACACCAGCGCTCACAATTCGAACCTCGCAATCACTGGAACCTAGGCGGGAACTCCTGCTGCGACCCGGACCAGTCGGACAACTCCGCGTTCGGCCAGTCCCTGGGCGACCTGAAGCCCCATTCGGCGCGCATCGGGTTCATTGAGCAGCCGAGGCAATCGTTTGAGCAGGAGGTCCGGGGTGAACCCTGGCAGCGACTGCAGCACCTGGATCAACTGCCGAACGGGTTCGAGGGCAAGCAGGGGATCGGAGGATGTGCGCGAACCTGTCCCGAAGGCCTTGGGTTGCAGCCTGCGGGGCAGACGCTGACCGAGACGCTGCACCGTGGACCAGCCAATGGCATCCAGACGGGTCACAGCGGTGTCGACGAGTTGATCCCGCAGCAGACCGTTGCGGGCTGAGAACAGAAAGTCGAGAAGTTGATCTAGCAGGGTCTCAAGGTCGAGCTGCGCCTGGCTGGCTGCACTGGACACCAGGTTTTCCAGGCGTGTCCAGCGGAAGGCATCGCCGTCGAACAGCATCTCCTTCAGGCTCTGGCGCAGTTGGGGATCAGGATCCTCCATCAACCGTCGAGCGAAGTAGGGATAGGCCGCTCCAAGAATCTTGAACTCCGGATCCACGCTCAAGGCAATGCCTTCAAGGGTTACCAGGGAGCGAATGATCAGGGCGTAATACGGCGGCACACGGAAGGGAAATTTGTACATCACCCCGGACATGTCATCGGTGACGGCCTTGAAGTCCATCCGATTCACACCCGCCTGGAGGGCTTGGCTGAAGACTTTTTCGAAGGCCGGAACGATCGGTTCGAGGTTCACGTCCTCCGCCAGAAAACCGAGGGTGACGAAATCCTTGGAGAGCTTTCCAAAGTTGCGATTGACCAGATGCACCACGGCCTGAATCAGTCCAGTCCGTGATTCGCGGCTCACCTCACTCATCATCCCGAAGTCGAGATAGCAGAGACGGCCGTCTTTGAGAGCCAGAAGGTTGCCGGGGTGGGGGTCGGCGTGGAAAAACCCATGCTCCAGCAACTGCTGGAGGCTGCAGTTCACCCCGACCTCGACCATGTCATCGGGGTCGATCCCCAGCTCCCGCACGGCATCGAGATTGGTCAGCTTGACCCCGTCAATCCATTCCATCGTCAGCACGCGCCGGCTGGTGACCTCGCGGTGGATGCAGGGAACGGCAATGCGTGGGTTGTGGCTGTGCAGGTCCCGGAACTTTTCGGCGTTAGCGGCCTCGTTGAGGTAATCCATCTCCTCGAAGACCCGCCGCCCGAGCTCGTCGATTAGGGCGACCAGATCGCTGCGGATCAGCCCGATGTTGCTGTTCAGCCAGGCCGCGATATTGCGGACGATGTAGAGATCGAGGGTGATCTGTTCGCGAAGCCCTGGGCGCTGAACTTTGACGGCCACCTTCTGGCCGTTGTGCAGGACGCCGCGATGAACCTGACCCAGGGATGCGGCGGAGATGGGATCCCGCTCCAGTTCCGCGTAAAGCTCGCCGACTGGAGCACCGAGGTCCTCCTCGATGCAGGCCATAGCCAGATCGCTGTCAAAGCCAGGCAGCTGATCCTGAAGTTGGGAGAGCTCCTCCAGCAGCAGCGGAGGAACGATGTCCGGACGTGTGGAAAGGGCCTGACCGGCCTTGATGAATGCTGGGCCGAGGTCCACCAGCAGCTCAGCACATTCCCGTGCTCTTGCGCGGGCACGCTCTTCGTCCTTCAGCAGTTGAAAGAGCCAGTCGAAGCCCACTCCCAGAAGCAGCAGTCCGATTGGCACCAGGGTCTGCCAGAGGCGTCGGATCAGCCGTTGCGGGTGCCCGGCATAAATCCGTGTAATGGCAGCCGGGTCGTACTCGAGCAGACCAGCCGCCTCGATGAAATCCCCGAGCTCCGACGCCATTGATAAGGGGTGCATGGACACCCCTTCTAAACGAAGCGAGCCGCCGCTACGGTCGGCGTCATCACCGGGATGGAACGTGCTGACCGGTCTTCAGCTCCAGAACATCGCACTCATTGATCGCCTGGACCTGACGTTTCAGAGCGGTTTCACGGTGCTGACCGGCGAGACCGGAGCCGGAAAATCCATTCTTCTGGATGCTGTGGATGCGGTGCTTGGGGGCGCTCAGGCCGCGGCTGGTGTTCGCCTGCTCCGCGGTGGAAGCGACCGAGCCAGGATTGAAGCCAGTTTTTCCATCACCCCAGCGGTGCAGAGCTGGCTGGTCGATGCTGATTTTGATCTCGACGGCGTCGACGAGCTTCTGGTCAGTCGCGAGTGGCGTCGCCAGGAGGGACAAGAGGATCGTTTTCTCAGCCGGTCCCGCCTGAATGGTGTGGCGGTGAACCGGCAGCAGTTGCTGGATCTGCGTCCCTTGCTGATCGATCTCACGGTGCAGGGGCAGACCCAGCAGTTGTCTAAACCCGGGCAGCAACGCCTCTGGCTCGACCGTCTTGGCGGTGATGCGTTGTGGGCCGCCAGAGATGTGGTGTCCCGTTGCTGGCAGAACTGGCGGGATGTTGCTGCGTCCCTCGAGGCCTGCGAACGGAACTTGGATGATGCGAAGCAGCGACGACAGGACCAGGAGGATCTGCTTGAACAGCTTGAGCAGGCTGCTCTTGATGACCCCAATGAGCAGCAGCAGCTGGAACACGAGCAGGACCGTCTGGTTCACGGGGTTCGATTGCAGCAGGGGTTGGGGTCGTTGTTCGGCCGTCTGCGCGACGGGGCCGAGCAGGCCCCGTCCTTGCAGGAGCATTTCGCCGCGGTCATTCAGGAGCTGCAGGCGATGGCTCAGTTGGACGGGTCCCTGGAGCCCCTGCGGGATCAGGCCCTGGACCTTGATGCCGGCGTTGAGGGGCTGCTGCGTTCGTTGGATCACTACGGCGCATCCCTGGACAGTGACCCTGAGCATCTGGATCGGATTCAGGAGCGGTTGGCTGAGCTCAAACGCCTCCAACGTCGCCACGGCATGGATCTGGGCGAGTTGATCAACCTCAGGGATCAGTTGCGTCAACGGTTGGACGAGGGGGGATCCGCTGACGAGCTTCAACGGCTCCGTGAGCAGGAAGCGGTCCATCG
>JBGKDR010000353.1:0-1163 GCA_042954225.1 Parasynechococcus sp. | reverse complement strand
CACCTCCGCCATGACCGTCCTGCGACGTTTGCTGACCGCTGCTGCGGGGCTGGCTCTGAGTTGTTCCAGCGCGGCCATGGCCGCCACCGGCGTCACCATCAGCAGTTACGGCCAGCGGGCCCTGCTGATCCAGGGCGGCGGCCAGTCGGTGCTGCTCAATCCGTACAAGGCCGTGGGCTGTGCGGCCGGCCTGGCAGAACCACGGGTCAATGCCGGCGTGATTCTGGCCAGTTCGGAACTGGCGGATGAAGGCGCCCGCGGCGTGGCCGGTGGTCGCTTCCTGGTGCAACCGGGCTCCTACCGGATTGGCGGCCTCAGCCTCGAAGGCTTCGCCAGTCCCCATGACCGCATCGATGGGCGCCGCTTTGGTCAGTCCACCCTCTGGCGCTGGCAGCAGGGCGGGCTGAGCTTCGCCCATCTCGGGGCGACGGCTGGACCAATCACCGGAGCCGACAAGGTACTGCTGGGGCGCCCGGATGTGCTGATCATCGGCGTCGGCGGCGGCAGCAAAATCTTCAACGGCGAAGAGGCCGCCGAGGTTGTGCGAGCACTCAATCCCCGGCGGGTGATTCCCGTGCAGTACGTGAGTGGAGCCGCCCCAGACAACTGCGACCAGGAGGGCCTTCAGCCCTTCCTCGAAGCCATGCAAGGCACCACCATCCGCGATGGGGGCCGCACCCTGAGCCTCCCGGGGCAACTGGGGGACACCACCGTCATCCAGGTGATGCGCTGAACCAGTTCGAGAGGCGCGTGGGCGTCCACCCGGCAATCACGGCCAGGAGCAATAGCACCCTGGCCTTCTGGGGGTTGAGGGTGCCGGCAGCCACAAGGCCGAGATCAACATCGGAGTCGGAGCGATGAACAGGCCCTGAACCACAACGGTTCGAGCGCAGCATCAAGGGCTTTGGGTCCGACCAGGACGCCAGCACGCGACGTTCCTCAACCGACAGCTGACCGGCCCCGGTTCCTGTGAACACCACCCCCTGAACACCGGCCGTCAGCACGGCCATGAGCAGGAGCGGCTCAGGCTCCACACACCCGTAGACGATCGGCACCTGAGGCCATTGCTCGGGTAATTCGAGCTCTGCGAAGGGCACTTGCGGAGACCCAATCGCCGTTGGCAGATGCACGCCAACGTCGTCCACCCAGCCCAAGGGCCCGCG
>JBGKDR010000352.1:0-3767 GCA_042954225.1 Parasynechococcus sp. | reverse complement strand
CCTGTGTTGTTTCGTGCGACTGCCCTGTAACGTCAATGCGTTCACGCCTGACCACCGGCCCTTTCCGTCCTGCGGAACCGGCTCACGCGACTGAGCACATCCAACGGTTCCACGGTCCATGACCATCTACATCGGCAATCTCTCCTTCCAAGCGGAGCAGGAGCACCTCTTTGACCTCTTCAGCGAGTACGGAGACGTCAAAAACTGCAGCCTCCCCCTCGACCGCGAAACCGGTCGCAAGCGTGGCTTCGCTTTCGTTGAAATGGTCAACGACGCTGACGAGCAGAAAGCCATCGACGATCTGCAGGACGTCGAGTGGATGGGCCGGATGATCCGCGTCAGCAAGGCCACCCCACGCGAGCGCACCGGCGGCCCTCGTGGTGGTGGTGGCGGTTACCGCAACTGATTCAGTCGTCAGACTTCGGCGTCCAGCAGATCTCCTTCAGCCTCCTGATCGCGCAAGCGGTCGAGGAGGCTTCTGCTTTGGTTGGCCGGCTCCGGCATGAGGTCCTCGGCCAGTCGATGCTGAGGAAGTACGGCTCTGAGAGCACCTCGCTTCTGCCGTGCGAGATAACGGTGAAAACGGTTGAACGACCTAGAACGGCTCATGGAACCTCCATCGGTTGTGCCTTCGTTCTACCGCTGATCGCCGGACGGAAACCGTTCGATTGACAACCCTCAGCAAAGCTTTCATGAACTCACAGCGTTCACCTCTGCTGAGACTGATCAGGCACCTCGCACCAAGGCGGACTCTCGTGATCGCCGCGACGGCCTGTTCGATCCTGAACAAGCTGTTTGATCTGGCACCACCGGCGCTGATCGGTCTGGCTGTGGATGTCGTGGTGCGCGGCCAGCAATCCGTGCTCGCCGGCATGGGGGCGGCAACGGTCTCCCAACAGCTCTGGTTGCTCGCAGGGCTGACACTGGTGGTCTGGAGCGCCGAATCGCTGTTCGAATACCTCTACGACGTGCTGTGGAGGGACTTGGCCCAGAGCACCCAGCACAGTCTGCGCCTGGAAGCCTATGGCCACCTCCAGCGTCTGGAGCTGGCGTTCTTCGAGCAGGACAGCACCGGCCGGCTGCTCTCGGTGCTCAATGACGACATCAACCAACTGGAGCGTTTTCTCGATCGCGGCGCCAACCAGATCCTTCAACTGATCACCACGGTGCTGATCGTCGGCATCGGCATGGCCGTGGCCGCCCCGACGGTGGCGATCTTCGCCTATCTGCCGATTCCCCTGATCCTCTGGGGATCCCTGCGCTTTCAACGCCGGCTGGCTCCCCGCTACAGAGAGATTCGCCGCCATGCCGGAGCGCTGGCCTCCAGGCTCGCCAACAATCTCGGCGGGATGCTCACGATCAAAAGCTTCACCGCCGAGGCCCTGGAGCAGACCCGGCTTGAGCAGGAGAGCCTGGCGTATCGAAACAGCAATGCACGGGCGATTCGCCTTTCGGCAGCCTTCATTCCCCTGATTCGCTTTGCGATCCTGTTCGCCTTCCTGGCGATCCTGCTGATCGGTGGATTCCAGACCCTTGCGGGCGACATGGAGGTTGGCACCTACAGCGTGCTGGTGTTCATCACCCAACGGCTGCTCTGGCCCCTCACCACTCTGGGGCGAACCCTGGACGACTACCAACGCTCGATGGCGTCCACCCAACGGGTGCTCGACCTGATCGACACCCCGATCGGCATCACCAGCGGAGACATCACGCTGGACCCCCGAACCACAAGGGGCGCACTCCGCTTCGACAAGGTGTCCTTCCACTACCCCGAGCGCGAGCCGCTGCTGGAGGACTTTGACCTGGCGATTCCAGCAGGAAGCACGGTCGGTCTGGTGGGCTCGACGGGATCCGGCAAAAGCACTGTGGTCAAGCTGCTGCTGCGGCTGTATCAGCACCAGGGGGGGCAGATCCTGCTTGATGGGCACCCGATCGAGCAGCTGCAATTAGAGGATCTGCGCCGTTGCATCGCCCTGGTCAGCCAGGAGGTGTATCTCTTTCACGGAACGGTGGCTGAAAACATCAGCTACGGCCAACAGAGCTGCAGCCGGGCCGCTGTGATCAGAGCCGCGGAACAAGCGGAAGCCTCCGAGTTCATCGACGCGCTGCCGCAGGGCTACGACACCATCGTCGGCGAGCGGGGACAACGCTTGTCCGGCGGACAACGGCAACGCATTGCCCTGGCCCGGGCCATCCTCAAAGATGCCCCGGTTCTCGTGCTCGATGAGGCCACCGCAGCGGTGGACAACGACACCGAAGCCGCGATCCAGCGCTCCCTGGATCGGATCACTCGGGATCGCACCACCCTGGTGATCGCTCATCGCCTCAGCACGGTGCGCCATGCCGACCGCATCGTCGTGATCGAAGACGGGGCGATCGTGGAGCAGGGCCGCCACGACGACTTACTGCAACGCCATGGTGTCTACGCCAAGCTCTGGCGGGTGCAGGCCGGTGAACGGGCTTGCACTTCCTGAAGCTTTGATTGCCGCCGGGCACGGCCTCGAACAAGCTGATGGGTCATCGCGGCTCGTTTGAGCCCCATCCATGGATGCATCGATCAGCCACCTGATGCACCACCCCCTTGGGGTCTTTGCCCTGCTGGTGAGCATCAGTGCCGTTGTCCCGCCTCTGGTGAGGAGGCTCGGACTGCCGGATCTGGTGGGACTGCTGGCCGCGGGGGTGGTGTTCGGCCCCCATGCCCTCGGCTGGATCGACACCAGCACTGCCGAGGTGGATGCCACCGTGGAGCTGCTCTCAAGCCTGGGGGCGGTCTTTCTGCTCTTCACCATGGGGCTTGAGATCGACCTCGAAGAGTTCAACCGGGTCAAGCGCCGATCGGTGGTCTTCGGGGGCCTGATTCTCTGCATCGGTGTGGGCACAGGGGTGGGCATCGGCCTACTGGCCGGTTTCTCGCCGGTTGCCTGTCTGCTGCTGGGGGCCCTGATGGCCACGCACACGCCCCTCGGCTATCCGATCGTGCGCAGCTACGGGGCCCAGAAGGATGAAGCCGTGGTGGTGAGCGTGGGCTGCACGATCATCACGGACATCGTGGCCTTGCTGCTGCTGGCGGTTGGACTGGGTCTCGGCGAGGGAGACCTCAGCGGCGGCGACCTGTTGCTGCTGCTGCTGCGGATCGGTGTCTTTGCCGTGCTCGTTGTCGTTGGCATCCGACTGCTCGGACGGCGCCTGATGGTGCGCGGGATCACCGATGAAAGCCGGATTGTGCTGGCTGTTCTCGTGGCACTGTTCCTGGCCTCCCTTGGGGCTGAACTCGCCGGGGTCGAAAAACTGGTGGGTGCGTTCCTGGCCGGCCTGGCTGTGAATTCCGTGCTTCCGGAAGGACGGATCAAGGAGCAGGTGATCTTTGTCGGGGGCGTGCTGTTCATCCCCATCTTTTTCATCGACCTGGGCCTGCTGCTGGATGTGCCGAGCCTGGGGGCCAGCCTGAGCAAATTCCAGTTCACCGCGTTGATGCTGGTGGGGGCCATCGGCGGCAAGGGCCTGGCCTCGTGGATCAGCGGACGGCTGTTTCACTACCGCAGGCCACAGATCCTGATGATGTGGTCGCTGACCATGCCCAAGGTGGCGGCGACGCTGGCCACGGCGTTCATCGGCTTCCGCGCCGGGCTGCTGGATCAGATGGTGCTGAACAGCGTTCTGGCGGTGATGGTGGTGACCGCGACGCTGGGACCGATCCTGACCGAACGCGCGGTCACCCGGCTCAAGGACGCGCCGACGGGGGTCCTGCCCAGCAGCTTCGGAGAAGA
>JBGKDR010000351.1:0-1278 GCA_042954225.1 Parasynechococcus sp. | reverse complement strand
TTCGCCGATGCCGTTGCGGTGTTCGGTCGCGGTGAGGTTTCGACGTATCTATTGGCCGGGCTTGGCGACAGCAAAGAGGCTTTGCTGGCCTGCAGTCGGCGTCTGATCGACATCGGGGTTTACCCCTTCGTCGTGCCCTTCGTCCCGATTTCCGGAACGCCACTGGAGCGTCATCCGTCGCCCGACAGCTCCTTCATGGTCGATGTCTATCAAGGCGTCGCCGAAATGTTGAGCGCGGGCGATCTGCGTTCAGAGCAGATGTCTGCCGGTTGTGCCAAATGCGGTGCTTGCTCGGCGCTCTCACTGTTTGAACAGCTGTCGTAGCCATGGTCTTTTGTCTTGATCCCAGTAGCCGAGGTATCGGTCGAAGCACCAGTTCAGCGCCCCGCATGTTCACGCCGTCCGTGCGGGGTGGAATCGGCATTGATGCCGATGATTTTCGGCTCTCTCCCACGGCGAGTTCCGATCGTTTCACCTTCCATCTGCTGCGCTCTGAGTCCACCCTGATGAAGGGGTACTGGTCCTTGCGTCGCGGCATCTTCTGCAGCGAGCAACATGTGTTTGAAGAGTCGGATCGCGATGAACTCGATGCAATCGCCTATCCGATTGCGGCGTTGCATCACAGTTCAGAGCAGGACCACGTTGAGGCCCCAGACACCAATGTCGTCGGTGTGGTTCGCATTGTTGAGACGGAACCGCGGCTCTGGTACGGCGGACGGCTCGGCGTGCATTCCGACTTTCGTCGCCACAATCAGATCGGCAAAGGGTTGATCTGGAAAGCCGTCACCACAGCCAATGGGTGGGGTTGTGACCGCTTCCTCGCCACGGTGCAGATTCAGAACGTGCGTTTTTTCCGCCGCCTGCACTGGGCCTCGATCAATGAGCTTGAGATCCGGGGCATCCGCCACCACTTGATGGAGGCCGACCTTGACTACTACGTGCCGTCCAGAGAGCAACGCCCGCTTTCGGGGTCCCAGGTGTTAAGCGCGGCATGAGCGATGTTGGCCTTGTGAACGCCTTGCGCAGGACCAGCGGTCTGCTGGCGAAGGGTGACATTCGTTCCGCTGCAGCCACCTTCCGTCATCAGCCATTTCCGCAGCTGGGACTGGCCGCAATGCTCGGTGACGATGCCGCTGTGCTTCCGGCCCAGGCCGGTCAACTGTTGCTGGCCTGTGAGGGTATGCATCCGGATCTCGTCGAGGAAGACCCCTGGTTTGCAGGTTGGAGTGGGGTGTTGGTCAATCTCAGTGACATCGCCGCGATGGGTGGCCGACCGCT
>JBGKDR010000350.1:0-3710 GCA_042954225.1 Parasynechococcus sp. | reverse complement strand
GAGCTGATCAGCAAACCAGTCATTCGATTCCAAGACGGCTGGTTGCCCGCTGCTGCGTGGAGGCTCTGAACACTCCCGCGTCGATCGGCCACGTTCTAGAAATCACCAGTCGTCCGGGTGACCCATCACAGAGCCTGGCTGAGTTTCTGGATAGGTAAAAGAACTTATTTCCGTAGGCCTGCGTCACGCCGGCCCACGAACGTCATGAAACTTTTTTAAGTTGCGTGAACTTCGCAGGTGATTCATGGTCCGTGCTGTCCTCATGCGTTCGTTCGCTGGTGACCTCGGTCTACTGCTGCTCAGAGTGTTCACTGGAGCACTTTTGATTCACCACGGTTACGAAAAGCTGGCAAATATCGAAAATTTCGCTGATGCCTTCGTGCGGCCTCTGCACCTTCCATTCCCGATTTTGTTGTCCTACGTCGCAGCATTCTCTGAAGTGATCGGCAGCTGGTTGCTGATCACAGGGTTGCTGACACGTCTTGGGGCTGCTGCCATTGCTGGAACGATTTCAGTCGCCATCTATCACGCCATCGTTACGGCTGGATTCAACATTTATCTCCTCGAACTCCTTGGTCTCTATGCAGCTTCTGCGCTGGCGATTCTCGCGATTGGTCCCGGCAGACTGTCAGTTGATGAGTTGATCTGCCGCTGGATCGAATCCCGTCCAGCCACCTCGGGTTCATCCCTCACCTCTCCAGAACTCCAGGATGCTGCAGCGTCGGCATCGCGATAATGCATTGTTTGGGAGCCTTTCATGGATGATTCGGTCCTGATCAACGGACCTGAAACGGCTCCTTTCACCTTGCTTTTTGCCCATGGCGCGGGAGCGTCCATGGGCTCTTCTTTTATGGAGGACATCGCCCTTGGTTTGTCGGAGAGGGGGTGGCGGACAGTTCGTTTCAACTTTCCGTACATGCTCAAGCGCCTGAAAACCGGCCGTCAGTGCCCTCCAGACCGACAGGAACGGTTGATCGAGTGCTTTGAACAGCACGTCAACCAAGTCTTGAGCGAGTCCTCTCCCCTCGTCCTCGCGGGAAAGTCCATGGGTGGGCGCATCGCCAGTCTCATCGTTGATCGCTTCCACACCAGTGGCGTCGTCAAGGGCTGTGTCGCACTCGGGTATCCGTTCCACCCGATCGGCAAAAGTGACCGGTTGAGGACTGATCATCTCCTTCAGCTGCAGTGCCCGATGCTCATCGTTCAAGGAGAGCGCGATGCCATGGGGAAGCGTTCACTGGTCGAAGGTCTCGTTCTGTCCCAGCAGATTCAGATTCGTTGGGCACCGGATGGTGATCACAGTTTCAAGCCAAGAAAGGTTTCCGGCCGAACCGAAACATCGAATCGCCTGCTGGCAATCGAGGCTATGGATGACTTCTTGACAAGCCTCCTGAGGAGATAAAGCAAATCTAAAGGGCTTGATTTGGTGGCTGATCTGACAGCTTTTCAGTACCGACCGGCCGAAGCTGCACGAATCATATGTTTTGTCAATGAAGGAGTGTTCGTATCGCAATGACACACCCTCAATGGTTGTTCTCAAGTGTGTAGGGATTGACCATTTTCATCTCGAGCGCGTCGTGATGCCAACGGAAACATTCTTGTTTTCAGCGCCTGAAGACGCCCGGGTCGAGCTGTGGCGTCTGGCTCAGGGTGGGCAGTTCTGCCAGGAACGGGCGGACGTCAAGGAGTTCTGGGTGTCAAAGCCCGATGCTTGTGACCTTGAGCCTCCACGCGAGCGCGAGTCCAGCTGCGTGAGCCGTTGATCAATGTGACAGTTGGGTTGCTTTCACGAGATCACTTCCCAGCACACACTCTCCTTGGCACGTTGAAAGTGTGAGGAGGGCTTATTGGGGTGGAAACTAGGTCACACCTCAATGAACCAACCACCGAACCCTGCCTTTGGCGGGGTTCTTTCACGACGATCGGTTGACAGCACTCCAGAGCAGCCAGGCCAATAGCCCAAGGATGATCCAGGGCAACAGGCTGCGAAGCAGCATCCATCCCAACAGAATCAGACCGACCGTCAAGACACCCTTCCGAAACCCAGCCTTGGCTTCGGGAGTCATGTATTGCCAGCGGGGTAACAGAGCCATTACTTCATTGCGTTGGATGCAGTGTGGATCACGGGGTCGTTTTTGTCCTTGAAGTCATGGTGTGGTTCTTCCGACCCTGACCAGCAACCCATCTTCAGGAACTGGACTGGGAATCATCTTCAGGGTTAGGTCCTGACCTGGGACCAGTTCAAACGTCAGTTGACGCAGCAAGCCCACCACCATCAATCGAATTTCGAGTTCGGCCAGAGCCTGCCCTAGGCAGACCCGTTCACCACCGCCAAATGGGCGCAGGGTTGGCAATTGTGTTGTTTCCAGGTGTCTCTGAGGCCGAAAGTGCTCTAAATCGTCGGCTGAATCCAGCCGATTGGACGCTGCCAGTGCGACTTGAATCACCCGCTCTGCGGGAATCATGACCCCAGCGAGGGTGATGGGACGGCGTGTACGCCGAAAGAACCCACCGACTGGTGGTGTCAGACGCATCACTTCGTTGATGACGGCGTTCAGTCGGGGTGCACTGTCGCTGTCGAATGCCTTCAGCTGTTGCTCTGAAGGAGGCCAAGGGATGGTTTGAATCTCCTCATCCAACCAAAGTTGGACCTCAGGATTCATCAACAAAGCGCGCATCAAGCACGACAAGCTGGACGCTGTGGTTTCGTAGCCGGCAAATAGCAACAGAAGGAGTTGTTCGGCGAGGTCGTCGACGGAGAGGGGTTCACCGTTTTCGTCCAGGCCACCGGTGAGACGTGAGATTCCGCAGCGGCGGGTTGTTGAACCAGCGTTGTCGTCGGCTGTGTTCAACAGATGTTTGAGTCGCGTCAGCAGCCGTTGCTTGGCCGAGAGAGCCTGACTGAACGGTGTGCCTGGAATGGCGAGAGGAATGGAAAAGAGAGCCCGTGTCCAGATTTCAAAATCCTTGAATAGAGCGTCGCGGTTCTCGGGAGCCACCCCCAGTACGGTCGTCGCAATCACGGAAAAAGCAAACTCCCGCATGCATTGGGCGAGGGCTGTGGCCTTGCTCCCGCCTGGCAGCGATTCAGCCAGATCGTTGACCAGGGCCACGATCGAAGGGGAATAGTCGTGCAGGGCTGCCTTTGAAAACAACTGGCCCACCACACGACGCCTTGCCTTGTGGTCCGCACCATTGCGATTGGCCAGCGATCGCATGCCGAGCAACTGTCGAACACTGTCGGGCCACCAGCCCTCCACCGCATCGGATTGTGCGAGCAAGTCCTGAATGGCTTGGTCCCCACGAATGAAAACCATCCGTTGCCCCACCAGCCGTGTCTCAAAGACATCCCCGTGCTGATCGAATCGCCTGCGGGCAAATTCAGGATCCCGGAAAAAGGACAAGGCTTCCAGGATCCCTGTGATGGCCTTAGTTGTCGGCAATGGGCGTGGTGTCATGCGCGAGCGTCTGGCCAAAAAAAAAGCCCCGATTGGGGCCTATCAGAATCGTGACGTCAGCGACGACGGTTGCGTGAACGCTGCTTCAGCTTGCGCTTGTACTTCTCGACGGGTGTCTCGTGATGACGAATGCGACGCAGATCGGAGAAAATGCCAGCTTTGGCGACAGAACGCTTGAAGCGGCGCAGCGCTGATTCGATCCCCTCGTTCTCGCCGACTGTGACCTGGCTCATTCGTTCTCCGAAACAGAGC
>JBGKDR010000349.1:0-2903 GCA_042954225.1 Parasynechococcus sp. | reverse complement strand
CACGGGCTCGGATTCGAGTTCTCCGGTGATGAACTGCTGCGTTTCTCGGGTCAGAGCGTGGGCCGAGTCACCGTGACCAAGCAGGAAACCCCAGGCGAATACAACTAAACCAGCCCTAACGCCAGACCCTCAGCGCTTGCGCTGGCGTCGATTCGCTTTGCGCGTGCCGCCGTACTGATAGCCGGGGCGTTGCGATTGGATCACCCAACAGGCGGAGCAGGCAAACCGCCAGTCGGGGCATTGGTCATGGCGAATGCGGTACTGGAGGCTGCTCTCCTCGGCACAGAAATCACAACGCATGCCTGGGAGCTGCCATCAGACGGAATCCTCGCCAGAAGGGGAGCGGTCTGCGGGAGCGTGTTTGCTGACGGCATGTCATCACCCGAGATTGCCGCTTCTCCGCAATCGCCCGTTGAAGGGCAACAGCGGTTTCAGGTGCATTCATGAGCTTCATATCCAACGGCGTGATCTCCTTCCAGACTCAGAAAGAATCGCCTTGGACACATCCCCGAAACGAGGGAGTCAGGGCAGCGCGTTCATCCCCTGAGCGAGTGATCCTGAGCGCAACAGGGATCGTCGACAAGGGAGCGGAGATAGCGACGGCGTTGGGCGGACTCGGTGCCGGTGAACATGGCTCCGTGCCTTGCAGCCGACGATGAAGCAAGCTCCCTATGGGGAGGAAGGTGTTGATTTGTCATGCGATTGGGTTATCGGTCTCGCGCTCAATGGGCCCAAACGGGGGCACTTCGGCGTTCCTTCAGCTTTGCATATGCACCCCCCGCTGGGAAGGGGGAAAACCGTCATGACCCCCGATTTGCGTCCATAGGATTCGCGGCACCACGATTCAAGGAGGCAAAACACCAATGAAAGTCCTTGTTTTTGTCGCAGCAATTCTGATGACAGGCCCAGCATCCGCCTTTGATGGTGGCGGCTGGGACGATGAACAACAGTCAACGACGCTGGACGTAACAACACTCCAATCACTGCCCGACTATCGGAGTTACCACAACCATTGCCTGGAGCGAGAACTCACGATGTGGGGTGAGGTTGCCGAACTGATGACAACCGTCGCCACGGCCACTTGCACGTGTGAATACATCGAACTCGAACAGGCCAAGACATTCGATGACATCAGTCGGGAGGGCGCAGCCGTTCATTGCAGTCGTCAAGCCACCAGAGCCAACCAGAAGAGGCTGATGCGCTGGGCCTTGCCGATCCATGATCAACGCATGAAACAACAACACTGATCCTCTCCAGGGTCATCAATTCAAAGCTCAGATCATCAACAAACAAGCCATTGAGGACCTGTCACTGTGCTTCGTCGAGCAAAGGGGACACCCTCATATGCCGTCAAATATGACAGCCGAGGCATTGGTTACGATGAGAATCCGTTCATAACAACCACTACAACGATGGCGCCAGACGACGTCGATTACGCAGGCTCCATCACGTTCATGGACATCAGGGAAGACCTACCAATGGTGGATCCCGAGAATCTATCTCCGCAGAATGTTCTCGAGGTCCTGCTCTACCTTTTCCAGAAAAAGCAAGGCTTCATCGACCGCGGCCATGAGATCAACAACAGAGAAACAGCCTGGGTCAATGCATTTCTGTTCCGATTAAAGCCGGACATTGACGCTGATGGGATGGAGTGCTTTGTCGTCGAAACTGTGGGTTCGAGCGTCGACAAAATGGCCGAACTGCGTGAGAGGACCTGATCAGGAGATCCTGAGCGCAACCCAGTCAACGAACATCAGGCCCGCAACGGTTGATCCAAACGTTGACGCCCAAGCCAGCGCAGCAGTGGCATCGCCTCCCGCGGCACCAGCCCGCGTGCGCGCAACGCCTCCAATTCAGGGGCACGGGCGAGCACCGATGGGTAAGCACGACTGTGGTCATCCGGATGCAGCGCCCCGACGTACGCCTGGGCTCGACCGCCCGGCTGAAGGACCCCCTCCACGCTCAGGCCGAGCCCTTGACGGAACAGATCCGCGTCAAAGCAATCAAGAGCAGCCACCATACCGACAGCATCGGCGATGAGCTCGTCGTAGAGGTTGATGCGCATTTCTCCCAGTAGGCACTGGCAGGCCAGATGAGCGAGTTCATGCTCCAGACGCCAGCGTCGTGACGCCTCGATCCAGCTCTGCTGATCCAACGGAACCGGCAGAGATGCCAACGACAGTGAGCTGTAGGGAGCCTGATGAAGAATCAGCAGCTGACAACGGGTGCTGCGGTTGACCTCGCGGATGAGGCCCCAGTGGATCAACCCATCAATGGCCTGAGCATGAACGCTAAGTGGCATCGCCGCTGGTTCACAGCGATAGGCGAGGCAACGCAGCAGCAGATCAAAGTCATCGCGGTGGACAACATCCAGCACGGGCACGGCTCCGCAGGGCTGCTGGGCGATGGACAGCCGTAGGCCCTCGGGATCGACGAGAGAGGGAGCTTGTTCGAGGTCCTCATCGGTTGGTCGTCGGCCCCGCAAGACCAGGCGTCGGTATTGCTCACTGAGGTACGCGTCAGAGCGTGGAGCTATCAGAAGCTGTGGGAAATGCCGTCGAAGCTCCAACCACAGATCAGCTGGAGGATCCTTCGCAATCCAGTCCTGCCACCACAATTCCCGTTCGGTTGGCGGCAGCGGGAGATCAGGCCAAGGTGAAGCAGCACCAACAAAGGGACGCGCATAGTCCTCAAAGCGTTGGAGCTGCTTCATTGCATCACTCTGGTTGCAAACCAGAGCTGTGTCTTGATCAGGTGTAAATCTTGGCCATCAACGGGCCAGCCTGCTCATCGGGGAGAACCGGGGTGACCTCCCAGTCCAGACATTCCGCCCACTCGGCAGCATGTTCATAACAGGCGTCGGCATTCTCAGCCTCGACGAGAATCCAGCCCTCCACAGAGCC
>JBGKDR010000348.1:0-2298 GCA_042954225.1 Parasynechococcus sp. | reverse complement strand
GTGCCCGTGTCCTGCAGCAAGCGGTCGGCCAGGGTCGACTTGCCGTGGTCGATATGGGCAATGATGCAGAAGTTGCGGATCCGTGAGACGGGGGCGTCGGTCATGCAGCGGCGGAATCCCGTCTCGGGTCCAGAGGTCGTCGATGAACCAATCCTAGGGAGAGGACCATGCGGCTCAGGCGGTCAGCCCCAGGACGGCATTGCTGCGGTCGCGCATACGGAGCAACACCTGCGGGTCGCTTAGAGGATCGGCATCGATGCTGGGCAGCAGATCCCGCAGCCGCTGCTGCCAGGCAGCAGAGTCCAGCTGGGCTTTAAAGCAACGTTCGAGCACCTCCAGCATGATCGTCACGGCAGTGCTCGCACCAGGTGATGCGCCGAGCAAGGCGGCCAGCGATCCATCGGCGGAGGCCACCACTTCGGTGCCCAGTTGGAGACGTCCTCCCTCCTTGCTGCGCTTGATGATCTGCACCCTCTGGCCCGCGACCGACAGCTGCCAGTCCTCCGGCCGGGCCGTGGGCATGAACCCTTGAAGCGCCTCATGGCGCTGCTGCGGGCTCTGCCGCAGCTGATTGATCAGATAGCGCACCAGATCCACGTTGGTGATGCCCACCTGCAGCATCGGCAGCAGGTTGGTGGCCCGCACCGACGCCGGCAGGTCGAACAGGGACCCCTGCTTGAGGAACTTGCTACTGAATCCGGCGTAGGGGCCGAACAACAACGAGCGCTTGCCATCCATCCAGCGGGTATCGAGATGGGGCACTGACATCGGCGGTGCGCCGACCGCGGCCTTGCCGTAGACCTTGGCGTGATGGCGCTCGGCCAGCTCGGGGTTGTTGCACACCAGCCAGAGACCACTGACGGGAAATCCTGCGAAATCGTCGGCTTCCGGAATGCCGGAGCGCTGCAGCAGGGGCAAGGCACCGCCGCCGGCACCGAGGAAGACGAACGGCGTGCGCAGCTCCCGGCGGCCGGAGGGGCCATCGAGGATCACCCGCCAGTCCCCTTCCGTCATGTCCGAGCGTCGCAGCCGCTTGAGGTCGCGCACATCGGTGCCGTACTGAATGGTGAGGGCGCCACTGCGCTGCAACTGCAGCAGGTAGGCCCGGGTCAACGCGCCGAAGTCCACATCCGTGCCGCGGCTGATCCGGGTTGCCGCCACCGCGCGCGTGGGGTCGCGGCCCTCCATCACCAGGGGCATCCACTCCTTGAGCTGCTTGCGGTCCTCGCTCCACTCCATCGCCGCAAAGGCCGGCAGCTCCTTGAGCTGGCTGTAGCGCTGGCGCAGAAAGGCAATGTTCTCCGGCGTCCACACCGCACTGATGTGGGGGGCCTGATGCAGAAACGCCGTCGGATCCAGCCGGCCCTGTTCGCGAAGGGAGCTCCAGAACTCGAGGCTGCGCTCAAAGGCGGCATTGATCCCGAGAGCCTTGGCCGTGGCGACGCTGCCGTCGGGCTGCATCGGCGTGTAGTTCAGCTCGCAATTGGCCGCATGGCCGGTGCCGGCATTGTTCCCGGCCGCTGAACTCTCCAGGGCTGGGGCCTCGAGGCGCTCCACCAGCAGCAGGCGCAGGCCCGGGTCAAGTTCATGCAGCAGGGCGGCCAGGGTGGCGCTCATGATCCCCGCGCCCACCAGCACAGCGTCGTAACGCGACTCGGATTGGATTGAACCGTCGTTCACACCGGATCCTGGGGTGAAAACCGCTCTCGTCACCCTATGGGGCCGCTACGTAGGGTTGGTGCACCGACCTCTGCAACAGCACCGATGAGCGCTGAAACCATGGCCCTGACCCTGGAGAACGTGGAGAAGGTGCTCGATGAGCTGCGTCCTTTCCTGATGGCCGACGGCGGCAATGTTGAAGTGGTGGAACTGGACGGTCCGATCGTGAAGGTGCGCCTGCAGGGAGCCTGCGGCAGCTGCCCCAGCAGCACGATGACCTTGAAGATGGGCATCGAGCGCAAGATGCGCGAATCCATCCCCGAGGTCAGCGAAGTCGTCCAGGTGCTCTGAGCCCTGAGTGGCCCTGCTGTTCGTCTATGGGAGTCTCCGCGAAGGAGGTTGCGCCCATGGACTGCTCGCCGGAGCCCGGCGTGGCAGTGATGGTTTTCTTCCAGACGTCCGTCTGATTGAGCACCAGGGTTATCCAATGCTGGTCCCTGGCAGCGACACTGTGGCGGGTGAGGTCTACGTGCTGCCAGAGCACCACAGCTGGGAGTCCCTGGACGACTGGGAGGAGGCTCCGGTGGTCTATCAGCGGGTTGAGCGCCGGCTGATCGATGGACGCGAGGTCTGGGTCTA
>JBGKDR010000347.1:0-4802 GCA_042954225.1 Parasynechococcus sp. | reverse complement strand
GGCAGCGGAACCAGGGCGCCGGAGGCCTTGGCTGAAGCGCTCCGCCGCAGTGCACGCTCGAGAAGAGATTCAGCCGTCATTCCTGCGCAGCAGCCTCAGTTGCGTCCCTGGATAGAACTTGCCCAGGATCTCTTGATAGCTCAAGCCCTGGTCCGCCAGTTCCCGCGCTCCGGTCTGACTCATGCTGGCCCCCAGGTGACCATGGGCCTCATCTGTGATGACCCGATTTGCTGCATAGAGACTTTCAACCACCTGGTCGTCTTTGCTGATCACAATGCCTCGTGTCTCCGTCGCAGCGCGCACGGCCGCCGCTGACCGACTGATGGCGCCGCGGTAGGCCTGCCATCGGGTCGTGTCTCCAAGGTGAAACCGAGGGGATGCCGGTCGAATCAGGTGCGTCAACGCGTAGGAACGTGCCGCGATGGCCTGCGCACGCAGGGCATCGGGATCCCAGTGACTGGGCATTTCGGCGCCAACAACGGAGGCCACATAACGCTCAAGCTCCACCGTCTGAATGATCTGCCAGTCCTGCTGCACCCGATCAATCTCCACCCGATCGCGGTAGCCCATGCCGTTGAGGTGGATCCAGCCACCGCGGCACTGGAGCGGCGGCAGGGAGCCCATGGCCAAGCCATCGCTGATCTGGCTCTGGGACAGCCGTTCGGGAACGCTTGCTCGCGTCCTGCACACCGTTCCAGCGCCGAGGGCAATGCGCTTCAGAGGGAGCGGCCGGAACAGTGCCACCCGAATCAACCAGGGCTGCCCGGAGGGACCCGGGGATGGAGAGACGCTGCGCGGCGGAGCCTTGGGTGGTGAAGGATGTGACGTTGACGCGAGAGTCTCAACAGAACTCCGGGAATCAGTGCCGGGTTGGCTTGCCGTGACCAACGCCAGCAAGAGGCCACCTGTGACAGCGAAGGACACCCCGGCGATGAGGAGGGAAGCAATCGGAATCACCAGGCCCTCAGATAACCGCTCTCATCTTGCGGCCAGAGCCGTCAGCATGCCCCGATCCGAACCAGATCCTTTGCAGATCTCGTCCTTGCCCAAAGCGCACGATCTCGATTCGGCCTGGTCGGGGCTGGCCGTTGTCGTGGGAACCGGTGGAATCGGGTCCGCTGTGGCCACAGCGCTCAAGGAACGCTGCAGGGACTTGACCGTGCTGCGCTGCGGCCGCCCGGGATCCCAGGGGAACGACCTCAGCCTCGACCTCGATGATCCCAGCTCCTTCGCGGACTTCAGAGCTGCTCTACAGGCCGATGGCCGGCCGCTTCGGTTGGTGTTCAACTGCACAGGTCGGCTGCACGGACCCAACCTGGTGCCGGAAAAGCGCTTGAGCCAAATCGACCGTTCGGCCCTGCTGGAGCAGTTTTCGATCAACGCCATCGGACCGGTGCTTCTGGCTCAGGCGATTGAGCCACTGCTGCAACGGGACAGGCCATTCCATTTCGCCAGCCTCAGCGCAAGGGTCGGCAGCATTGGCGACAACCGTTCAGGGGGCTGGTATGGCTACCGCGCCGCGAAAGCGGCACAGAACCAGCTTCTGCGCTGCCTGAGTATCGAATGGTCCCGGCGATGGCCGAAGGCCACCGTGACCCTGCTGCATCCCGGAACAACTGACACCGAGCTATCCAAGCCCTTTCAGTCCTTTGTTCCCCCCGAACAACTGTTCTCACCCAAACGAGCCGCTGATCAGCTGCTGACGGTGTTGCTGAAGCAGACCCCCTCCGACAGCGGTGCCTTTCTGGCCTGGGATGGTCAGTCGATTGCCTGGTAGGCATGCTGCTGCAGCTGCTCAAGGGACACCACTGACAGCGCCGTGTTCTCCGTGGCCTCCAGGCGAACCGGGGGTGCCATCCCGTCATCAAAGGCCTGTTTCCAGCGAGGCGCGCAGACACACCAGCGATCCCCTGGTTGGAGCCCCTTGAACTGGAAGGCGGGGACGGGCGTCGATAGATCGTTTCCCTGAGCCTTGCTGTAACTCAAAAACTGTTCGGTCATCACACAGCAGATGCTGTGTTGACCCAGATCCGCCGCATCGGTCTGGCAATAACCATTGCGGTACCACCCCGTCATCGGCTCGCAGCCACAGACCTCAAGCGGCGTCCCAAGAACATTCATCGGGGATGACGAAACCGTGCTGCTGTCGGTCATCGGAAGGATCTGGATGCAGGGAGTCTGACGAAGGACTGGCACATTTTGCGCTCAGGTGGTTGACGAACCCCTAGGGGAAGGCGTTAAAGGTCGTTCAGTTATGTCCACTCGATGGATTGGGAGTTCACTGAAGACGCCGCGTTTCTGGCGCTCTGCGATGCCTTTCGCGAGAGCGGTGAAAGCTCAGCGATCGAGTTCCTGGCCAACGGTGAGGGGGCGTTCCATTTTCAGGACCTTGCGCAGAATGCCGCCGGCGAAGGTCTGGACCTGAGTGAGTCCAGTGCTCTTGAGGAATTTCAGCAAGAGGTGATCGACACAATGGAGAAGCTCTGCCAGGAGTGAGCTCCTGACAGAGTCCGTCCTCAGCCGTAGAAGAAGGCAATCTCCTTGTCTTTCAGGCCATCCCAACCCGCGTCGGTCAGCTTCTGGTTGAGGGTGGCCTGATCGAAATGCTTGGCACCCGTCTTGACGATGCGGTTGCGCATCGATTTCAGCACCCCACTTCTGGCCCGCTGGCTTTCCAGCTCCATCACCTCGTTGTAAAGACTGAGTTTGTCAGCGGGGATTGGTGATCCGTCGAGATCAACGCCTGCTTTGATGGCGGCATCAACCCCGTCTGGTCCTGCAATGGCCATGGTTGGTCTTGAACGGCGCCTCAGCTTATGGACCAAGGCGCTGAGACCCGCTCAGGCGCTGAAGTAACGCGCCTTGCTGTGCATCGCCACAAGCGCCGTCGTGCTCTGTTCCGGAGAGAGCTGATCACTGGCATCCATGCTCAGACCGATGCGGTCAGCGTCCAGCCAGGCGAGCTGCTGACGCGAATCGGCCACATTGGGACACGCGGGGTAGCCGAAGGAATAACGACTTCCGCGATAGCGCTGGGCGAGCACGTCTCGCAGGGGCATGTCAGACGGGTCGGCAAAGCCGAGTTCGTGACGGATGCGGGCATGAACCCACTCAGCCATGGCCTCTGCCATCTGCACAGCCAACCCGTGGAAATAGAGGTAATCGCTGTACTGATCGGCTTTGAACAAGGCCTGAGCCACCTCACTGGCCTTCTCACCCATCGTGACGGCCTGCATCGGGAGCACATCAGTCGGTTCACCTGTCGCTGACAGGTCGTTGTAGAAGTCAGCGATGCAATACCGGTTTCCCGAGCGCTGGCGTGGCAGGTCAAAACGACCGAGTTCCCGCGTTCCGTTTGGATCGAAAACGCGCAGAGCATTGCCATCACGACCCACGGGGAAATAGCCGTAAACCGCGCGTGGCGTGAGTAACGACTCAGTCACGCAGCGCTCCATCCACTGCTTCAGAACCGGCTCTGCCTTGGCCTCGAGCATGGCCTCGTACTCCTCGCGGCTTTGGTCCTTGGTTTTGCGGATCTGCCACTGACCGGCAAACAGAGCATTCCGATCGAGATAGGCAAACAGGTCGTCGAGGGCGACATCGGCTTCGGTGATCAATTGCGAGCCGAGGAACGGAGGGACGATCGCCGTCTCCGACGGAACAGCCTCGGAGCGCTCACTGCTGACGGGCAGTGACTCCTTGACGGTGTCGGCAGACTCCTTCTGAGTGCCATCGGACGATTCAGCAGATCCGCCCTCGCTGTCGTCGAGACCGACACCCTCTGGAGCACCGCTGAGAAACCCCCCGACATTGCTCCAGTCGTCCTTGGCCTTGGCGTCCATCAAGGCATCCATGAAGCGCAGATCCGCAAAGGCATCGCGTCCATAGACCACCTTGCCGTTGTAGACCTCACGGCAGTCCTTCTGGACGAAGCGCGGCGTCAGGGCAGCACCACCCAGGATCACGGGCACGTCGATGCCGGCGTCATTGAAGGCCGCCAGGTTGTCCTTCATGAAGGCGGTCGACTTGACCAGAAGTCCGCTCATGGCGATGCAGTCCGCCTGATGCTCCCGTTGGGCCTCAACGATCGCCTCACAGCTCTGTTTGATCCCCAGATTGATGACCTCGTAGCCGTTGTTGGTGAGGATGATGTCGACGAGGTTCTTGCCGATGTCGTGGACATCGCCCTTCACGGTGGCAATCAGGAATTTCCCTTTGCTGCTTGATTCGCCCTCGAGCTTGTCCATATGCGGCTCAAGATGCGCCACCGCTGATTTCATCGTCTCGGCGCTTTGCAACACGAAGGGGAGCTGCATCTGACCGCTGCCGAACAACTCACCCACCACCTTCATGCCATCCAGCAGGAAGGTGTTGATGATCTGCAGGGGCGCATAGCTCTGCATGGCTTCATCGAGAGCCGGCTCGAGTCCGATCCGCTCGCCATCGATGATGTGCTGCTTGAGCCGTTCCTCAATCGGCAGATCCGCAAGGGAGGGACCGGATGCTCGGGCCTCCTTGGTGCTGACGCCCTCGAAGAGGGTGGTCAGCTCGGTGAGCGGGTCGTAAACGCAGATGCCGTCGTCGAAGCGCCGGTTGTCGTTGATCAGATCCCGGCACACCGTCTGGTGCTCTTCGCTGATCTTCACCAGGGGAAGGATCTTGGCGGGGCTGACGATGGCCGCATCCATCCCCGCTTCACAGCAGTCGTGCAGAAACACCGAATTAAGGGTGATCCGAGCCGCTGGGGAGAGGCCGAAACTGACGTTGCTCACGCCAAGAACAACATGCACACCAGGCAGGTT
>JBGKDR010000346.1:0-7427 GCA_042954225.1 Parasynechococcus sp. | reverse complement strand
GCGGCATACATCAGAGAAGACACCTGAATGCCATCGGCTTCACCAAACTGACTGGCCAGCATCGCCGCAATGGTGTTTCCAGGGGCCAGAAGTGAAAAGCTGAAATTGTTGGAATTGCCGATGATCATCGTGACGGCCATTGTTTCTCCCATGGCGCGTCCAAGGGCGAGCATGACGCCACCGGTAATTCCGGAGATAGCCGCCGGAAGAATGATGTTCAAAATGGCACTCCATCGCGTGGCGCCGACGCCGTAGGCCGCTTGCCTGAGCTTGGCCGGCACCTGATTCAGCGAATCCCGGGAGATCGCCGTGATGATCGGAAGAATCATCACGATCAGGATCAGAACGGCTGGGATCAAGCCTGGACCCTGCGGAATCGTGCTCAGGATGGGCAACCAGTGGAGATTGACGGACTGTCCGAACAGGTTCAGATCCCAGCAGCCGAGATTGGGAATCATCCGGTCGAAGCCTGGGATCTGCACTGACCAGCCGCCCAATTGGATCAGTCCATCCCAGGCAAAGTTCACTGGGACACATTCTTTGCTGTAGAGGAAGGACAGTGCCGGTCGGATGAAGGGTTCCATCACCCGCAGTGCCCACAATCCCAGCACGACCGATGGAATGGCTGCCAGCAGCTCCACCATCACCCCGATCACATCCCGCACTTTGCGAGGAAGAATGTTTTCCGTGATGAAGATTGCTGTCCCCACCCCAAGCGGCACAGCGACCAAAAGCGCCAGCAACGACGTCAGAAGCGTTCCGTAGATCGCGGTGCCGGCCCCATATTCATCGTCAACTGGATTCCAGTTGGAGGTGACAAGGAACGAGAGGCCGTAGCGCCCCATCGACTCCAATGAGCCCCAGAAGACAACGATCAGAATCGCGAGCAGCACCAGGGCGACCACGGACGCCAGGCTGGTTGAGAGAAGCTGAAATCCTTGATCCACCAGTTTTTCGGATGGCGGACGGTTCCGAAGCAGATATTGATCGTTCGTACGCGGAGACATGCTCCCGACCAGATGGCCTCCCAACGGTAATCAGCAGACCTTCAGTTCTCCACAGGAGGGTGATCGGCGCTACCGGGGAGATGGATCCTCTCGGTAGCGTGGAGTCACGAAACTTGCGGTTATGAGCCGGATCGTCGGGATCGACCTGGGTACCACCAATTCCGTCGTCGCTGTGCTCGAGGCCGGCAGGCCCCATGTCATCGCCAACACAGAAGGTGGACGAACAACACCCTCCGTGGTCGGCTACACCAAAGACCAAGAGTTGGTTGTGGGCCAACTGGCCCGGCGTCAGCTTGTTCTCAGCCCGCGCAACACCTTTTCCAATCTGAAGCGCTTTGTTGGCCGCGATTGGGATGAGCTGGAGGACAGCAGCCTGGCGGTGCCCTACACCGTTCGGGCGAATGAGCAGGGCCAGATTCGCGTTCCCTGTCCTGTCACGGAGCGGGAATACGCCCCTGAGGAACTGGTCGCCAGCATCATCCGCAAGCTTGTCGACGATGCCTCGACCTACCTCGGCGAACCGGTCGAAGCGGCGGTGATTACGGTTCCCGCCTATTTCAACGATGCCCAGAGGCAGGCCACTCGTGATGCCGGGCGATTGGCTGGAATCTCTGTGGAACGCATCCTCAATGAGCCCACGGCGGCGGCCCTGGCCTATGGCTTCGACCGCAGCGCCGTGCGCAGGGTTCTGGTCTTCGATCTCGGTGGCGGAACCTTCGATGTCTCCTTACTGCGAATCGCCAACGGTGTGTTCGATGTCAAGGCCACCAATGGCGACACTCAGCTTGGCGGCAACGATTTTGATCAACGCATCGTCGACTGGTTGGCGGATGCCTTCCAGGCGGAGCACAGCATTGATCTGCGCCGGGATCGTCAGGCGCTGCAGCGGCTGACCGAGGCTTCGGAAAAGGCGAAGCAGGAGCTCTCCGGTGTGCTGAGTACACCCATTTCCTTGCCGTTCATTGCCACGGGGGAAGAGGGTCCGCTCCACATCGAGACCACACTCGATCGCTCCACCTTCGAGGGCCTCTGCCCGGATCTGTTGGATCGCCTGCTCTCCCCCGTACAAGCGGCCCTGCGGGACTCGGGGTTGTCCCCTGATGACATCGATGACGTTGTCCTGGTGGGTGGTGCCACACGCATGCCGATGGTGCAGCAGCTGGTGAGGACCCTGGTCCCGATTGACCCCTGCCAATCCGTGAATCCCGACGAGGTGGTGGCCGTCGGGGCTGCTGTTCAGGCTGGAATCCTCACCGGAGAGCTGCGTGATCTGCTGCTGAATGATGTGACCCCTCTGTCCCTTGGTCTGGAGACGGTGGGGGGTCTGATGAAGGTTCTGATTCCAAGGAATACGCCGATCCCCGTGCGTCAGTCCGATGTGTTCAGCACCTCAGAGGCCAATCAGTCCTCCGTGGAAGTGCATGTCTGGCAAGGGGAGCGACAGATGGCATCGGACAACAAGTCCCTGGGCCGTTTCCGTCTGTCGGGGATTCCTCCAGCCCCCCGCGGGGTCCCTCAGGTGCAGGTGGCCTTCGACATCGACGCCAACGGTTTGCTTCAGGTCAGCGCCACCGATCGCACCACGGGACGCAAGCAGTCTGTGTCGATCCAGGGGGGATCCAACCTCAATGAACAGGAGGTGCAGGCCCTGATTGCCGAGGCGGAGGCCCGTTCCGACGATGACCGCCGCAAACGGGCGGTGATCGAGCGTCGTAACCGTGCGCAGACCTTGGTGGCGCAGGCCGAGCGGCGTCTTCGTGACGCGGCCCTGGAACTGGGCCCCTACGGCGCTGAACGTCAGCAGAGGGCTGTGGAGATGGCGCTCCGTGATGTCCAGGATTGCCTGGCCCAGGATGATCATCAGGAGCTCGATCTGATGGTCAGCGGACTGGAGGAAGCGATGTTTGGCCTCAATCGCCGCCTTGCCGCCGAGCGCCAGGGGGATGGCAGTCCTCTCCAGGGGATTCGAACCACCCTTGGCTCTCTGAAGGACGAACTCTTTGCGGACGACGACTGGGACGACGACCCCTGGGGGAGTCCGCCACGACCCCGCGCCGGTAGCCGGGGCATGAGCCGCCGTGATTCGGATCCCTGGGACGATGACTTCTATCGCTGATCCCGATTACTGGTCGCTGTTGGGGCTCGCCCCCGACAGCGACCAGGACCAGCTCAAACGCGCCTTTCGCCGCGAAGCCCGCCGTTGGCATCCCGATCTCAACGGGAACGACCCTGTCGCTGAAGAGCGCTTCAAGCTTGTCAATGAGGCCTACGCCGTCCTGAGTGATCCAAGGCGTCGCGCTGATTGGGAGCGGGGACAGCACCGCCCCGCCAGCCTCGACCCCTTCGCCGAGGGCTTTCCCACCTTTGAGGACTACCTCGATGTGGTGCTTGGTGTGGAGGTTCCGTCGCGCCGCCATGACGAACCGTTCGATCAACCAGAGGCTGACGAGCCACCGGGGGGTGATCGGCCCGTTGCCAGCCCTGCGTCCCCCCCTCCCGTGCGGGCTGTTGAGGATCTGGAATCGGAGGTTGTCCTGACTCCTGAGCAGGCCCTCTACGGCACCACGGTGGAGGTTTCTTTGCCAGATGGTCTGATGATCGAGTTGGAGACCCCACCTTTGGCCGGAGATGGCTGGCGGCTGCGGCTTGAGGGCGTCGCCCCAGGTGGCAGGGACCATTTTCTGCATTTGCGCGTGGTCACGGACGAGGGTCTGCGGATCGATGGATTGCGGGTGCATTACCGACTGGAGCTGTTCCCCCCCGACGCCGCTCTGGGTTGCGCCGTTGACGTCCCAACCCTCGATGGGGCGGTCACCCTTCAAGTTCCTCCGGGCTCCTCCAGCGGTCGCCTGTTGCGTCTGCGCGGTCGCGGTCTGGAGTGGGATGGCCGGCTGGGGGATCAACTCGTGGAGATCGTCGTGGTGATCCCCGCTGATCTAGGAGACGCCGAAAGGGCCCTTTACCGGCGTCTTCAGGAGCTGGCTCTCGAGGAACGCTCCACCCTCTGATCACCGATCAGTGAGAGACTCCATTTGTCTGTCCACGCTGAATGCGCGTCCACGTTCTTCTCTTCGATGCCGGCAGTGATGCCGAGGGCATTCACTCCCTGGAGATGTCGGGGACAACGGTGGTCCTGCTCTTTGAGAACCCCGACGACGCCGAGCGTTACGCCGGTTTGCTCGAGGCGCAGGACTTCCCAGTACCCACCGTTGAGGCGATTGAGCGAGAGGAGATTGAGGAGTTCTGTCGGCAATCCGGGTACGACGCGCGGTTCATCGAATCCGGTTTCGTGCCCGAAAGTGATGAAGAGCGTTTGTTCATGGCACCCCCTGAAGCGAACCGAGATGTGACCAGCTGGAAGGAGCAGGACGAACCTGCATCTGAGCTTCCGCAGGCGGCCGCTGAGACGACAGCAGAGTCGTCTGATCTCGATGCCCTGCGTCAACGCCTTGAAGGCCTGCTTTAGCGCCGATGCCTGGATTTGATCCCGACCTTGCCCCTTCGGACGATCGCGGCCATCTGTTGACCGAACAGGCGAACCCCCGCAGCCGTGATCTGGATCAGCTCTCAACCGTGGATCTGGTCAACCTGTTTGTCAGTGAAGATCGACGGCCCCAGCAGGCGGTTGAAGCGGCCTCAGCGCAGCTGACGGAGGCGGTGACGGCCATTACGGCACGGTTGCAAGACGGTGGTCGGCTCTTCTATCTCGGCGCCGGTACATCCGGGCGGCTCGGTGTCCTGGATGCTGCCGAATGTCCCCCAACGTTCTGCAGTGATCCCGAGATGGTGCAGGGTGTCCTCGCGGGAGGAGCTCCGGCTCTGTTGCGCAGTTCCGAAGGTCTCGAGGACCTCGAGGGGGCCGGGCGCGATGACCTCATGCAGAAAGGGCTGACGGCTGCCGATTGTCTGATCGGGATTGCCGCAGGCGGCACCACGCCTTATGTCCGCGGCGGATTGCAGCATGCACGCAGCATCGGGGCCCTGGCGATCGCGATGGCCTGTGTTCCGACGGACCAAGCCCCCCTTCCCTGTGACATCGATATTCGCTTGCTTACAGGGCCTGAACTGCTGACGGGATCGACCCGTCTCAAGGCTGGAACGGCCACAAAGATGGCCTTGAACATCATCTCCACCACCGTGATGGTCGGGTTGGGCAAGGTCTACGGCAACCGGATGGTGGATGTCTCTGCGAGCAACAGCAAACTCGTGGATCGTTCGCTTCGCATCCTGCGAGATCTGGCAGGTCTGGACCGTGAACGCGGCCTGACCCTGCTGGCGCGAAGCGATGGATCGGTCAAGGTGGCGTTGCTGATGGCTGCCGCTGATCTGGACGCAGACGCGGCCCGTGCCTGCCTGCGGGCTCATCAGCAGCAGTTGCGCGCTGCTCTGGAGAGTCGGGGCTGTCAGCTGGGCTGTCCCTGAGTCCAGGCCCCCCAGTACGGGGTGGTCAGCAGGTCCAGCCGTTGTCGGGTCGCGGCGGGGACCGTGTCCTTTGGGGTGATCAAGGCCGTGGACAACGCCGTATGGGCAGCCGAGGCCGGGCGCTGCAGCTGCAGACGGCCCATCAGTCCATGCAGGATTGGTTCGGTCGCTGCGGCATTGGCCTGCAGGTTGCCGATCACCATCTCAACGCTCACCGCATCGTGTTCGCTGTGCCAGCAGTCGTAGTCGGTGACCATGCTCAGTGAGGCATAGGCCAGCTCCGCTTCCCGTGCCAGCCGTGCCTCCGTGTGGTTGGTCATGCCGATGACCGAGCAGTTCCAGCTGCGGTAAAGCTCACTTTCCGCGCGGGTGGAAAAAGCAGGACCCTCCATGCAGAGGTAGGTCCCACCGCGATGCAGCTTGTGGCCAGCGGGGAGGGCCGCTTCGGCTGCATCCGCCAGCAGCGTGCTCAGATCCGGGCAGAACGGGTCCGCCAAGCTGACGTGCGCCACACAGCCCTCGCCGAAGAAGCTCTGGGGGCGCTGATGCGTTCGATCAATGAACTGGTCAGGAACGACCATGTCTCGTGGTTTGAGCTCCTCCTTGAGGGATCCGACGGCCGACACTGAGATCAACCAGCGCACACCAAGCTTGCGCATTGCCCAGATGTTCGCCCTGTAGGGCACTTCACTGGGAAGAAGGTGGTGGTGCTGGCCATGCCGAGCCAGAAACACCGTTTCCATGCCGTTGAGCACCCCGACGCGCAGTCCATCGGATGTCGGTCCAAACGGCGTCTCGAATCGGTGCTCGGTCACCTCCGTCAGGCCCTGGATCGCATAGAGGCCACTGCCACCGATGACACCAACCCGTGCTGAGGTCAGTCCCGTCAAACCCTCCATCTGAACCCCTGTACTTACACTCCAGTTTTGCTCGCGTCCCATGACCAAGGCCTTGATGGACACCGAGGCAGGCCTGATCGAACTCGAGCTGTTCGAGGCTGACGCGCCCAACACCGTGGCCAATTTCGTCAAGCTGGCCAAGGAAGGGTTTTACGACGGGCTGGCGTTTCACCGTGTCATCCCAGGCTTCATGGCGCAGGGCGGTTGTCCGAACAGCCGTGAGGGAGCGCGGGGCATGGCTGGCACCGGAGGCCCCGGCTACCAGATCGACTGTGAGATCAACAGCCAGAAGCATCAGGCCGGCACCCTGGCAATGGCCCATGCAGGCCGGAACACCGGTGGATCTCAGTTCTATATCTGCCATGAGGCGCAACCTCATCTCGACGGGGTTCACACCGTCTTTGGTCTCACCGGAAACATGGACGTGGTTCTGAAGCTGTCCAACGGCTCCAAGATCAACAAGGTGACCATTCAGGACTGAGCCTGATCAGGACCAGTGCATGAGGGTGGGGTTGCTGCTTAGGAGCCTCTCGCCCTCTTCACCTGCTTTCAACTCCCCCAAGGCGCAGTCCAGACGATCAAGTGTCTGGGTTGGATGGAGGGCCATCTGTTCAGACGGTGTCCGCATCCAGCCGATGCGGCGCACCACAGCCCAGTTCGCCAGGTCCCGGATAAAAGCCGCTGGATCCCTGTCCGTTGGCGACAGCTTCCAGACAAACTGCGGCCGCTCCCAGAGGGCCAGGATCCGAGGTGCATGGAGGGCCTCCAGGTCAAATCCGTGACGCTGGGCGGTTTGCTCTGCTTTCTCCTTCAAAGAAGGCAGGTCCTGGATGTCGGCCTCAACGGCCAACGCAAGCACGCAGCAGGGAGTGGCGTCCCCGAACAGGTGACCGAGCTTGTCCCGCTTCGCCGCCAGGTAGTCCGCGTTGTGATCGCCGGCGTTGATTTCCAGAGGAACACGTTCCACGACCTGAAGGCCATATCCGCCGAGCCCCGCGATCTTGCGGGGGTTGTTGGTCAGCAACCGCAGACGATGAATGCCGAGATCGGTCAGGATCTGTGCCCCGACCCCGTAGTTGCGGAGATCAGCCGGAAAACC
>JBGKDR010000345.1:0-4059 GCA_042954225.1 Parasynechococcus sp. | reverse complement strand
CGCAATGCGGACTACACCGATGCTGCACACACCCCCACCGGTCAGCGCAGCAAACCCCAACTGCGCTATCGCGGCATTGCCTACACACCCGTCAGCGACGCGCAGGTCGCAACCAAGGGCCGCGACCTTCGTTATCGGGGGGTGGTCTACGGCGTGTACTGATCGGCCCGGGTCATACCACCCAATCGATACGGCGGGAGCTCAAGGGCTCCCTTTTTGATGTCAAACCGAGCGTGACCGCTATGGCAACAGGGTGAGCACTCCGTAGCGGCCGTCCAGACGTGCCCGATGCCCCAGTGGCAGAGCCATGTTGGGTCGACCATGGCCGAGGGGAAGATCGAGCACAAGCGGACAACCCAGGTCGCCCAGGCGATTTTCCAGAATTTCAGCCATTGAGAAATCTCCCGGCTCCACGTCACCGCGCCAGCTGAAACGTCCGCAGGCCACACCAGCGAGGTCACGCAACAGACCGGCGGATCGCCACTGGGTGAGCATTCGATCGACGCGATAGGGAGCTTCTCCAACGTCTTCCAGCACGAGGATCGCCCCACGCAGATCAGGGAGAAAGCCTGTCCCAATCAGATGGGTGGCGACCGTCAGGTTGGTCACGACCAAAGGACCCACCCCCGCCCCAGGGCGGCAACCCCTGCCCTGGAGAGGAGCGACGGCACGGCCACTGAGAAGATCCACCGTTCGTGACCATTGGTCGTCGTCGGCCGGGACCGTGGAGCCATGAATGGCCCCGGGCAATCCGGCCGCCCACTGGGCCAGCAACAGCGAACTGGTGTCGGAAAACCCGAGAGTCCAAAGCGGTCGACGCGGGAAACGCCAACCCTGCTCAAGAACTCTGGCTCCGCCCCATCCGGCACCCACGTAGACCAAGCCATCCAGGTCGGGGTCGGCCCAGGCCGCCCTGAGATCGGCCAGACGGTCAGCGTCGGACCCCGAGAAGTAGCGCCATTGCCCCTTAACCGATGCAGGGACCTCCAGCTGCCAGCCCTCCGCTTCACAGCTGCTGATCAACGCCGAAAGATCGTTATCCGGGTCCAGCCAGGTCCCCGGATTGACGGCACGCAAACGGGCGCCCGGTCGCAACGGTGGGCAGATCAGTTGATTAGCTGCGACGCCACGATTCGGGAGCAGACTGGCAACCAGTGCGGCCGCTCCCGTCGCCAACAGTGAGCGGCGGCGCAAGGTCAAGCCAGCAGCGCTTCGAGCATCCGACGTCCATCCGTACCGCCGGTCACAGGATCACAGGCGCGCTCGGGGTGTGGCATCAAACCCAGCACATTGCCGGCTGCGTTGGTCAGTCCAGCGATGTCATCCACGGAACCATTGGGATTGCTGGAGTAGCGCAAAGCAATTGCATCGTCGTCCTGAAGGCGCTTGAGCGTGTCGGAGCTGCACTGATAGCGACCCTCCCCATGGGCGATCGGCAATGTGAGCTGACCTGCACTGCCGTAGCGGCTCATCCAGGGAGTTCGTGCACTGGCGACGTGAAGTGTCGCGTCTTCGCAGATGAAGTGAAGGTCTCTGTTGCGGGTCAAAGCACCCGGGAGAAGCCCGAGTTCGGTCAACACCTGGAAGCCGTTGCAGATTCCAAGCACGCGTCCGCCCTTGGCGGCAAAGTCCACGAGGGATTGCAGCACAGGCGCGAAGCGGGCGATCGCGCCGCAACGCAGGTAATCCCCGTAGCTGAACCCGCCGGGGAGAACCACAGCGTCAAGGCCACTGAGATCGGTTTCCTCATGCCAGAGCCGACGGGTCGGCAGGCCGAGACACCCTTCGGTGGCCCACTGCATATCCCGGTCGCAATTGGAGCCGGGAAAGACGACAACACCGATGCCCATCAGTTCTGAAGCTCCAACGACCAGTCCTCGATCACCGGATTGGCCAGAAGACGATCACTGAGGCGTTCGAGGCGACGTCTTGCCTCGTCTTCATCAGGTGCGTCCAGTTCGATCTCAACGGCTTTCCCGATCCGGAGCGAAGCAATTCCGTCCACATCGAGGCGAGACGCTGCCGCACGGGCAGCCTCGCCGGCAGGATCAAGAACGGAAGGACGCAGACGTACCAGAACTCGAGCTTGATAACGCGGCACAGTCGGCAGCGGAGCTGTTGGAATCCTGCCAGACCCCCCACCCTCTAAATCCAGGAAGGGATCAAGTAGACCGGAATGAGTGCCCTCAGCGCCATGTCTGTTTTCTCGCTTCGATGCCGGGACTGCGGAGACCTGGTGGACATCCCCGGGCGATTCGGTTTCAAGCTCAAGAACGCCGGAGTGGACAGCACGGTCTGCCAACGCTGCAGACAGAAATCATTTCTCTCCACCAGAACAGCAGCGCTGAGCACGTTGGAAGCTGCTGGACAAAGAAACCGCTGGGTCCCCGCTCTGGCCGTGACCATTGCCGTTGCCTTGATCAGCACAGTGGTTGTGCTTCAGAGCATCAAGCCGCAGCCGCCCGCCCTTGATCAGGAGGGCAGCTCCGACGCGGTGTTCTCGAGGTAAACCGTCTGGCTTGGGAAGGCAAATTCAATCGATCGATCAGAGAACGCCTTCATGATTTGAAGATTGATGCTCTGCTGAGCATTCAGTGCAACGCCATAATCACGGGTATCGATGTAATAGACAATTTCAAAATTCAAACTGCTGTCAGCAAACTCAACAAAATGACAGCGATCAAAACGGACGTGATCTTCCGAACGAATGATGTCGCCAACCAAGGACGGAATTTCACGCATCAAGTCAACCGACGTTGAGTAGGTCACGCCAATCCGGTAGACCATTCGACGCTGGGCCATATCTGCAAAGTTGGCAATATCTGAACTCGTCAGCTTGGAGTTATTGATGACAATCAACTCACCACGCAGATTGCGCAGATGTGTGGAACGAACACCAATCTTCTCAACCGTTGCCCAAACAGAGCCAACGTTGATGAACTGACCAACACGAAAAGGCTTATCAAGCAGAATCATCACGTAAGCAAAGAGCTCGCCGATGGGCTCCTTGAGCGCAAAACCAAGACCAAAACCAGCACCACCAACGGCCGTGAACACGGCCGTCATTGGCACTCCGAAACGCTGAAGACAGATCAGAGCACCCAGAATCCAGACCAGAGCACGAACAAGCGGCATGGCAGAGGCAATCAGCATCTGCATGTCGTCATCACCCGAGCGGCGACCAACACCGATGAGGAAACGCCCTGCGACCTTGTTGATCAGACGCGCTGAAAAGAAGACAAATGCAGTGGTCGTCAGCACTTGAATGCCCTTGACAAACTTCTCCGGCAGGGAGAAGTCATCAACAACCAAGCCGACGGAAATGGTGAAAGCGAATGGCAGAACCGACTGGGCGCAGGCCGTGAAGACGAAATCGTCAAAATCAGACTTGGTCTGACTGGTCAGCCGCGGAAACAGCTTCGTTAGAAGCAGATAAAGAACAAGTGCTCCAACAGCAACAACACCGAGTTCAATCCCAAGCTCGATCCACGAAACGTCGCCCATGGGTCCCAATCACGTGGCGAGATCCTCGCACCCTTCATCAGGGAGAGTGGATGGGCTGTCTTCCATCCCGAACACGAGAGAGAGGTTGTTGGCCGGCATGGCCTCGACCCGTTGGAGGGTCCAGCCAAACGAGGCTGCCTGCTGTTGCACCCAAGCGAGATCCCGAACGCCCCAGGCGGAGTTCTGGCGGCGGAGCGACGCATCAAAGGCGGCATTGCTCGGGCTGGTGTGGATGCCGTCACGCATGAATGGCCCGTAGACAATCAGAACAGCACCCGCTTCAGCCCGAGCGGCTGCACCGGCAAACAGTCCGCTCGTGCAGTTGGACGCCGAGATGTGAAGCAGGTTGATGCAGACGAACGCATCGAACCCAGACCCATCGGCCGACGTCGGCCAAGGGCGAGCGAGCACATCGAGGGAGAGAGCAGCGGGCATGGTGCCGGCCAAGCCGACGTGCTCAATCCAGGCGTTGATGCTGAGGCAATGGCGAGGATCAGGGTCAGAGGCTTGCCAGATCAGAGAAGGAAAACGCTGCTGGAAGGCCACCGCATGCTC
>JBGKDR010000344.1:0-4475 GCA_042954225.1 Parasynechococcus sp. | reverse complement strand
TGTCGACTGACGGCTTCAACCCCGTTGTCACTCCACCGGGCCCAGCGTTGCTGATTGGCACCGGCGCGCTCCAGGGCATCCTGCAGCGCATCTGAGTCGGTGACATCCGCAAGCAAGCCGTTCTCACAGCGAGCCTGGATATCCCGGGGACCGCCGTCATCCGTGGCCACCATCGGTAGACCGCAGGCGGCGGCCTCGAGCAGGGTGAGGCCGAATGGCTCTGTGAGAGCGGGGTTCACAAACAAGCCGCCGAGATGCGCAGCCCAGCGGTACAGGGCGGGAATCTGATCGCCACTGTGCTGCTTCGGATAGGCCACCGAGCCGTAGAGGTCATAACGGTCGACGAGATCAAACACCTCCTGGAGCACATCCCGCTGTTGCTTTTCCAGATGGCGTGAATCCTCCCGACACCCCATCACCAGCACGAGGTTGTGACGCTGCTGCAGAACGGACGAACGCCCATAGGCTTCAACCAGGGCAGGAATGTTCTTCCGACGAACAGCCCGCGAGATCGCAAGCAAGGGAGGACGGTCGGGATCCCTCAGAAACGGCGTCAGAAGATTGCGGATATCGGTGCGTTCTCCCGTGCTGCCTGAAGGGTGAAATCGCGTGGCATCGACGCCGGGAGGCACAACCTGCGCGCGCTCCGGCCGGAAATGGCCATAACGGGAATATTGGTGATCAACTTCCTGGCGCGTGCTGGTGATCACCAGATCCGCCTGAGCCAACACCTGTTCCTCCGCCTCGATGCGGCGGGTCATCGCATAGGTGCTCTCCAGCTGATGGCGATCGACGCCTGCTTCGAGGAGCCGTCGTTGCTTCTCGCGCCCCAGTGAATGACCGGTGAAGACCAGGGGAATGCCCAGGCGTTGGCTCACCAGAGCACCGACCAGACCAGCATCGGCGTAATGGGCATGAATCCAGTCGACCCTGTGGCCGGGCTGACGGAGATGGTCCACCAATTGATCAGCCAGCTCCTCGAGATGGGGCCAGAGCAATTCCTTGCGCAGATAGCGCCTTGGACCAAACGGGAAACGGAGGATGCGTGCACCGGGAGCAATCACTTCCTCCGGTTGGCTGTAGTCGACCGACAGCTTGCGATCGTGGATCTGACGGGTGACCACATCGACCTGATCGACTTCCGACCGCAGGGCAAGACTGCGTGCCAGCTCCAAGACGTAGAGGGTCTGACCTCCGGTGTCGGCATCACGGCCAAGCTCGAGATCGCGAGAGCGGAACAGACCGTGCAAATGCAGATGCAACAGACGCAGACCCACTCCGAACACCTCAACAACAATCGGGCGCGATTAGCACCACTGACCTCTTAGGTGCAATTGCGAGGGGTGAAAATAAAGAAAAGACTGAGAATCGCTGTTCTCTATGGCAAGTTGATCACCGAAATCGCTTGTCAGAACTGAAGGTTTCAGATCATCGAAGCGTCAAGATCGGTGCTTCTGAGTATGAACAATCAACAATGGTCTAGAGCCTGTCGGTGACATCAACGAGGCGAACCTCGTCATCACCCCAGGCACCTGCCTGGAAGTCACCATCCGACGTCACGCCAAGCTGCTCATTCACCCACGCCAGCAGCAAGGGGCCAATCACCGCAGGTGTCGCGTCCCCCTGGAAACTGCGCAGGCTGAAGTGATCGGCACCCTCCACCAGAACCAGGCGATGACCACCCCGCGCTGCACCGGAGTCCCGCATCGGCAAAATCGCTTCGGGGGTGGATGGAACCACCCAGTCACGCGTTCCACTGACCAGCAACACCTTGGCCGTGAGCGCTGACGCGCTGGAGCGATCAAACAACAGCCGCAGGGGCGGACTGACAGCGACCACAGCACGAACGCGGGGGTCTCTGGCCTGAGCTCCGGACACACCGGAGAGCCAACTGCACTGCAGAACCCAACTGATGTTGCGTTCAGGATGCTCGTCATCGGAGCAATAACGCTTCAACTTGGACTCAGTGGGCGCGCCACCGGCCAGCTGAAGAGTTGTCGTGCCACCCCAGGAGTGTCCGATCACAGCAACGGCGTCGGTCCTCAACTGGCGACCAGGAAGGAGACGACCGTCCGCAACGGCATCCAACAACGCGGAGACATCCTTGGGACGTTTCTGCAATTCCTCGGGGCCCGGGGGCGGACGGTGTCCCGCGAGCATCGCCCGCTGTTGCTTGAAGTCACTGCCGGGGTGATCCGGCATCACGACCGTGTAGCCATTGGCAACAAGGCTTTCGCCCCAACCCTCGAAGGATTCCGGGTCATCCCAGAGTCCGTGGGAAATCACAACCAGCCGCCCATTGGCAGCCGCTGTGGGCTCAAGGAACAAACCCTCGAGCGGTTCGGAACGATGGTCGACGTTCACGCGGAACGTGCTGCGACGCCACTGTCCAGGACGTTGTGCGAGAACGGATGCGGTCGTCGCAGCCGGCGCTTGCTTGGCCAGCATCACCGCCGGTTCCTGTTGGGATTGCAACCGGAGCGCAGCTAAGCGCAGTTTGGACAGATCAATCGACGCCTCCTCACCGGGCATCTCACGCAGCAAACCGAGGATGGTCGGCTGGCCTTTCTGCTCAGCCCGAGTCAGGGCGTCCGTCAGCATCCGACCACTGGGATCTGAGGCCAACCCTTTGAGCTGCACCATGCTGGTGGCGCGCCCCAAGGCCTGTTCCAACAACGGCTGACCACTGGAGCCCTCCAGGAACGCCTTCGTTTCCACGGGCAGAGGCGCCAGGAAGATACGTTCCAGAAGTCCCCTCAGACGTCCGCCACTGACGGCGTCCAGATCCCTCAGATCGGAACTGGCCTCGATCAAGGTGTCAGCGCTCTCGGCCTCTCCAAGGTTGATGCTGATGCTGGTGTCCAGGCCGGGGATCTCAATCACCAGACGCTCCAGGGCCGCAGCAGGAGCTGCACTCAGCAGAAGGCCGCTGCAGAAGGCGGCCAGATGGGTGCGAATCGAAACCATCAGGCAGCGAGCGCGACGGGAACCTGCGGAGGATGCTGCTCCAAAACCCGGCTGAGATAGCGGCCTGTGTGACTGGTGGGATGCTGGGCGACCTCCTCAGGAGTTCCCGTCACCAGGATCTCGCCACCCTTGTCACCACCTTCGGGGCCGAGATCAATAATCCAGTCGCTGCAACGGATCACGTCAAGATTGTGCTCGATGCAGATGATGGAGTTGCCCTTGTCCACCAACCGTTGCATCACATCCATCAGCTTGTGCACGTCATAGAAGCTGAGGCCGGTTGTGGGCTCATCAATCAGATAGAGCGTCTTGCCGGTGGCTCGCCGTGACAGCTCCGTCGCCAGCTTCACCCGCTGGGCCTCACCCCCAGAAAGGGTTGGCGCCGGCTGGCCGAGCTTGACGTAGCCGAGGCCCACATCCACCAAGGTGCGCAGGCGATCGGCCGCCTGAGGAATGGCATCAAACACCTCAGCGGCCTGCTCCACCGTCATTTGCAGCACATCCGCGATGGTGTGGCCCTTGTATTTGACCTGCAGGGTTTCGCGATTGAACCGAGCGCCCTTGCAGACGTCGCACTGGACGTACACATCCGGCAGGAAATTCATCTCAATCACGTTCAAGCCCTGACCACGACAGGCCTCACAGCGACCACCCTTCACGTTGAAGCTGAACTGACCCACCTGATACCCACGGGCCTTGGCCTCCACCGTGGCGGCGAACACCTGACGGATCGGATCAAAGGCACCGGTGTAGGTGGCCGGATTGGAGCGGGGCGTGCGTCCGATCGGGCTCTGATCGATCACGATCACCTTGTCGATCGACTTCAACCCCCGCAGCTCCCCCAAACCGGTTGGGAAGGGCACTTTGAGACCCAGTCCGTTCTCCAGAGCCGGATGCAACAGCTCATTCACCAGGGTGCTCTTGCCGCTTCCGCTCACCCCGGTGACGGACACCAACCGCCCCAGGGGGAACTCAACCGAAACGTTCTTGAGGTTGTTGCGGTTGCAATCGATCAATTTGAGTGAGCGTGAACCGTTCTGGCGGCGTTCGGCCGGCGTTGGAATCGAACGTCGACCACTCAGATAAGCGCCGGTGAGGGATTCGCTGCTCGCCACCAGGTCATCGAAACTCCCTTCTGCCACGATGTGGCCCCCGTGGACGCCGGCACCAGGGCCGATGTCGACCACGTGATCGGCAGCACGAATGGTGTCTTCATCGTGTTCCACCACCACGAGGGTGTTTCCGAGATCCCTGAGCCTCACCAACGTGTTCAGGAGACGGTCGTTGTCCCGCTGGTGCAGGCCGATACTCGGCTCATCCAGCACATACAGCACCCCGGTGAGACCGGCACCGATCTGGGTGGCAAGTCGGATGCGCTGGGCTTCACCGCCGGAGAGCGTCATCGCGGGACGATCCAGGCTGAGGTAATCCAGACCGACATCCAACAGGAATTTCAGACGCAGGCGGATCTCCCTGAGCACCAGATCTCCGATCTGGATCTGACGGGC
>JBGKDR010000343.1:0-3773 GCA_042954225.1 Parasynechococcus sp. | reverse complement strand
GTCCCTTCCGCGATCGGTGCCTGGCGGCACAGGGAGCCGGTGGCGATGTTGCGCAGCACCACCTCAAGGGGAACGATCTCGACCCTCTGCACCACCATCCAGGTCTCGGACGCGAGGCCGAGGTAATGGGTCGGAATGCCGGCAGCCTCGAGAGCCTCGAACAAACGGGCCGAGATCTGGCAGTTCAGGCGGCCTTTGTCGTCCAGCTGCGCACGCTTCTGGGCATTGAACGCGGTGGCATCGTTCTTGAATTCCACCAGCACACGGTCGGGCTGATCGGAGGCATAGACGCGCTTGGCTTTGCCTTCGTACAGCAGCTCTCCGTGATCAGGCCTCATGGTGAGGGTGCGGTTGTTGGTTCTCCTACAGCAGCATGGCCGCCCGGGTCCCGCGGGGATCGGGGCAACGCCTCCGCAGCACCATCCCCATCCAGCTGCCAACGACCGACGCGATCGTCCAGGCGAGCCGTCAGCCGCATCAGCCGCTCACGGGGCCGTGCCCCGTCACCGCCTGCCGCCAGCTGCAACCGCAGCTGCAACTGCAGCAAAGCCACGGCCTGCCCCAGCGCCTGGGCCTCGGAGGCCTGCTCCAAGGCCTGCTCCAGCAGCTGATCCGCCTGGGCCGGGTCCACATCGGCCAGGTACTGCGCCGCGCGGCCCAAACGCTCGGCTCCCTGCCGGCCGCCGGCACGCCCCTGCAGCAGCACGGTCGCCGCAGCCAATGGCTCTTCAGAGGCGGCCTCGTGGTAAGCGAGCTGGTCCAATCCATTGCGCTGACCCGCCAGGATCTCGCGCTCCAAAGCCTGGATGTCGCCGTTCACCAATCGCCGCAGGGCCAGGGCCGCACGGGGGTGATCCAGAGCCGCAGCGGCAGCCTCCCAACGCAGCAGCAGCCAGTCCCGCCGCTCGCTCTGGGCGGGGCCATAGCGACTCAGCACGCGAAAGGCGCTATCCGGTGAACCGCAGTCGATCAGAGCACGAGCGCTGGCCAGCACCGACGCGAGGCTGTCGGGGCGACGACTGCCGTCCAGCAGTTGATCGCGAAGCAGCTCCTGCTGGGCCACATCGCCCTGCTGCCGGGCGGCCTGACAGGCCTGTTGCAACGCCGCCGTGTCAGCGGATGACTCCACCGCGGCTGTCGTGGCCAGGGACAGCAACAAGGGCAGTGGCTGGAAGCCCATGACGCTCTGCGTTCTACAAAGGAAACCTAAGTGGCTTGTCCGATCCAGCCTTCGCCCATGGCCATCTCGCCCACCCGTCCCTCCTCCCTTCCCACGCTGCAGCGGGTTCTCGTCGTCGGTGGAGGCGGCCGTGAACACGCCCTGGCCTGGGCATTGCAGCGCTGCCCGGAGGTCGAGGGGGTCTGGATCTGCCCCGGCAACGGTGGCAGTCAAAGCGAGAACCAAGGCATCACCGCCGTCCCGATCGCTGAAACCGACAGTGACGGCTTGATCGCGCTCTGCCGGGAACAGAGCATCGACCTGGTGGTAATCGGACCGGAAGCCCCCCTGGCCGCGGGGGTGGCGGATGCCATGCGCGCCAGCGGCCTGGCCGTCTTCGGTCCCAGTGCCGAGGGAGCGCAGCTGGAAGCCAGCAAGGCCTGGTCCAAGGCGTTGATGCAGGACGCGGGCATTCCCACGGCGGGGCATTGGTCCGTGAACAGCGAAGCGGACGCCCTCGCCGTGTTGAGGCGCGTCGGTCGCCCCCTGGTGGTGAAGGCCGATGGACTGGCCGCCGGCAAAGGGGTCACCGTCGCCGAGACGGTGGAGGAGGCCGAGACGGCGATCCGGGAGGCCTTCGCCGGGCGCTTCGGCAGTGCCGGTGAACAGCTGGTGCTGGAGGAACGCCTGGAGGGACCGGAGGTCTCGGTGTTTGCCCTCTGCGACGGAGAGCGCATGGTGCTGTTGCCACCGGCGCAAGACCACAAACGCCTGAAGGACGGCGACCGTGGACCCAACACCGGGGGCATGGGCGCCTATGCACCCGCTCCCCTGCTGGATGCGGATGGCATCGCCAGCGTGCGGCAGACCGTTCTGGAGCCGACGCTCAAAGCCCTGAGGCAACGGGGAATCGACTATCGCGGTGTGATCTACGCCGGCCTGATGCTGACGCCCACAGGCCCGCAGGTGATCGAATTCAACTGCCGTTTCGGCGACCCCGAATGCCAGACCCTCATGCCACTGCTGGGGCCTGAACTGGCCCGGGTGCTCCAGGCCTGCGCCGTGGGGCGTCTCGATCTGGCCCCGGCGCTCAGCATCGCCCCCGCCTGCAGTGCCTGTGTGGTGGCCGCCGCCGACGGCTATCCGGAGTCGCCACGCAAAGGGGATGCGATCGCGATCAGCCTGCAACCCTCCGACACCCTGCAGCTGTTCCAGGCCGGAACCCGTCGGGACGCCTCCGGCACCCTGCTGAGCTCCGGGGGACGCGTGCTCGCGGTGGTGGCCCAGGCGGATGATTTCGATTCCGCATTCACCCAGGCCTACGCGGGGCTGGAGCGCGTGCACTTCGAAGGAATCACCTACCGTCGCGACATCGGACATCAGGTGCGATCGCGGCCATGACATCTCCGGCCACCGCCGATTGGGCTCTGCCACAGAACGGTGGCCCAGAGCCTGAGACGCCAAACCTGTGGCAGCGGATCATCAGCTGGTGGGCTGAGTTCAGCCTGCAGACCAAGTTGCTCGCGGTGGCCACCTTGGTGGTGAGCCTGATGATGACGGGCATCACGTTCTTTGCCCTGAACGGCATCCAGCGCGATGCCGTGATGAATGACACCCGTTACGCCCGGGATCTCGGCCTGTTGCTCGCCGGGAACGTCAGCGAACTGGTGGCCCAGGGCCAGGATCGCGAGCTCGCCAACGTCGCTGAAAAGTTCTGGCGCTCCAGCCGCAGCGTCCGTTACATCTTCTTTGCCGACCCCGATGGCGTGATCTATCTGGGCATTCCGATCAGCGCGACGCCCCAGACCGGGGAGGGCGAGCTGCGGCTCAATCGCCGACTGGAACTGCCCGAGGAACTCAAACGTCGTCCCCAGAACCCCCTCGTTCGCCAGCACCTGACGCCCCAGGGGACGGTGACCGATGTCTTCGTTCCACTGATCAAGAACGGCCAGTACTACGGCGTGCTCGGTCTGGGGGTGAACCCCAACGAAACGGCTCTGGCCAGTGCCGCTCTCACCCGAGAGGTCACCGTGGCGGTGTTCATCTCGATCTGGATTCTGGTGATCCTGGGCGCCGTGTTCAACGCCCTCACGATCACCCGCCCTGTCAAGGAGCTGCTGCGTGGTGTGCGTTCGGTCGCATCGGGCAACTTCGAGGCCAGAATCAACCTTCCGGTCGGGGGTGAGCTCGGGGAACTGCTCACCGGTTTCAACGCCATGGCCTCCCAGCTCGAGGCCTATGACGAAGCCAACATCGAGGAACTCACCGCCGCTCAGGTCAAGCAGCAATCGCTGATCGCGACCATGGCCGACGGGGCGATCCTGTTGGATTCGGACGGCAACGTCGTCCTGGCCAACCCCACCGCCCGTCGGCTGTTCCGCTGGGAAGGTCGCAACCTCGAAGGCTGCGAGCTGGTGGAGGAACTGCCTGAACTTCTGGCCATCGAAGTGCATGGCCCCCTCGATGCCCTGCTCGGGGGCAGCTCAGACAGCGAGGACCTGCGCTGCAGCGTCGGAGACCCGGCGCGAACACTGCGGATCGTGCTCCAGTCCGTGCGCGATGTCAGCGGCGAATCGCTGAAGGGCATCGCCGTCACCATCCAGGACCTCACCCG
>JBGKDR010000342.1:0-1645 GCA_042954225.1 Parasynechococcus sp. | reverse complement strand
TTATCGCCATCGGCATCTTGTGTGAAGACTTTGATGCCACCGAGGAGCGAGGAAATGTCGTCGGTCTGCTGGTTGGGATTGGTGCCCGGAGGGTTTGGGTTTGAGAGAAGGAAGTTATCTGTGAGTGTGAAGGTGTAATCGCCATTGGCCTCAATGAGGAGAGTGGCGCGAATGTCTGCGGCGGCACTATTTGTCGAGGCCGTGATGGCGGCATCAATGGTGGACGCCTGGGAGAGATAAATCGTTTGCCCTGCGTTGACGCTGGTTCCGGTCCCGGTTGCGCCGATGAAGACGGAGGAGACGGAGCCAAAGCCATCGGCGCCGTAGTCGATGGTGCCTGCGGTGAGGTTGGCAATGTTTCCAGTGGCCTCGAGTGGAGTCACCGGGGTGCCTGTACCCCCATCCGTTGGGTTTCCAGAGGAGGTGAGGAGGTTGGCCTCGTCGAGAGTGGCAGCGGTGATTGCGGGAGAGCCGGTGACCGCAGGGATGTCGTCTTTGACGTTGAGAGTCAGAGCGATGCCATCGGTGCCATTGGCGTTATCGCCATCGGCATCTTGTGTGAAGACTTTGATGCCACCGAGGAGCGAGGAAATGTTCTCGGTCTGAGCGATGGTGTCGCTGGGGTCTGAGAGAAGGAAGTTATCGGTGAGTGTGAAGGTATAGCTGCCATTGGCATTGACCACGAGAGTGGCGCGATCGTTGGCGCCGGTTGCGGTCGAAGCGCTGAGGGCGGAATCGACGACGGCGGCCTGGGAGATATAGATGGTGTCTCCGGGTGTGAAACCGGGGACTGCAACTGAGTTGATGTTGACGCCCGTGACGGCGCCAAAGCCATCGGCGCCGTAATTGGTGTTCGGAATGGAGGAGAGATCGCCCGTGGTGGAGACGCCGGGAGGGGTGTTGGGGTTGGTGCCGTCGGGGAGGTTGGCCTCATCCAAAGCCGTGGCGGAGACAGCTGGTGCGACGGTGCTGTCGGGGATGTCATCAACGACCTTGAGGGTCAGAGCGATGCCGGCGCCTGCATTGACCTGGTCGCCATCGCCATCTTCTGCAAAGACTGTGATGCCACCGAGGAGCGAGGAAATGTCCTCGGTCTGAGCGGTGGTGTCGCTGGGGTCTGAGAGAAGGAAGTTATCGGAGAGGGAGAAGGTATAGCTGCCATCGGCATTGATGACGAGAGTGGCGCGATCGTCGGCGCCGGATGTTGCCGAAGCGCTGATGGCTGCATCGACGGTGTCCGCCTGCGAGAGATAGATGGTGTCGCCAACAACGAAGGACGAACCGTTGATGTCGATGCCGGTGACGGAGCCAAAGCCATCGGCGCCGTAATCGGTGTTCGGAATGGAGGAGAGATCGCCTGTTGTGGAGAGAGCCGTGGCGTCTGGGTCGGTGCCGTCGCCGAGGTTGGCCTCATCCAAAGCATCGGCGGAGACTGCGGGTGCGACGGTGCTGACGGGGATGTCGTCAATGACCTGGAGGGTCAGAGCGATGCCATTGCCTGAATTGACCTGGTCGCCATCGCCATCTTCTGCAAAGACGGTGATGCCACCGAGGAGCGAGGAAATGTCCTCGGTCTGAGCGGTGGTGTCGCTGGGGTCTGAGAGAAGGAAGTTCTCGGAGAGGGAGAAGGTATAGCTGCCATCGG
>JBGKDR010000341.1:0-1789 GCA_042954225.1 Parasynechococcus sp. | reverse complement strand
GCTGTTTTGCTGCGGCTTTTGCGCGGTTTGACCGTGCGGCTGGGCAGGGTCAGACAGGCGGTCGCGTCAATGCTGGATTCGGGCAGCAGATCCCGTTCCGACAACCACGCCTTGAGGTCGTCGCTGGCCAGGGTGAAGGGGTGCAGTGCCGGCGTGAGCCCTGGGCCTTCGGGTTGGGCCACGCGCCAGGTATCCGCCCAGATCAGCAGGGCGGGCTGACCTGAGCTTGAGGAGGAACGGATGGCTGGAAGCCAGGTGGCGTGCAGCAGGCTCATGGCCGCGACGCAGGCAGGAAACGGTGAAGCCCCTGGAGCAGGACAGCACTACCGATCAACGGCAGCCAAGCCTGGATGAGCTCCATACCTAAAGATGTCAGGCCATCGGCGTGCCAGTTGTCAAGGGTCAACGGCATCCCCAGGCTGCGGATCCCGCACACAGCACCCACCAGTCCCGCCTGCAGATGGCCGTCATCCGGGTCCACCCGTTGCAGATGAAAGGCCAGCAAGCCGTAGAAGAGTCCGCATCCACCGGAGCGCACCGCCGCCTCTAGGCCCCAGACCAGGCTGATCAACCCAGCGACCAGCCCGGCCAGGAGGGCCCAGCCAATCGACTGCAGCCGCAACCTGGCGCGGGATTCGGAATCGCTGGAGGAGGCAGGCACAGGTGCCGGCGGTTCAGGGGCGATCATGGCCGCTGGATCCCCGTCTCGTTCCATGGCCGCCGCCGCATCGTCGTCTTCTGCAGCGTCCGCTCCCCGCAGCGGTGCGGAGATCCGTGACGCGTTTCTGAGCTTCTACGCCGAACGCGGCCACAAGCGCATGCCCAGTGCCTCGTTGATTCCCGAGGACCCGACGGTGCTGCTCACCATTGCCGGGATGCTGCCGTTCAAGCCGGTGTTCCTGGGCCAGCAGGAGCGGCCGTCGCCACGGGCCACCAGTTCGCAGAAGTGCATCCGCACCAACGACATCGAGAACGTGGGCCGCACGGCCCGGCACCACACGTTCTTCGAGATGCTCGGCAACTTCTCGTTTGGTGATTACTTCAAGCAGCAGGCGATCGAATGGGCCTGGGAGTTGAGCACCAAGGTGTACGGCATCGACCCCAGGAATCTGGTGGTGAGCGTCTTCCGTGAGGACGACGAAGCCGAGCAGATCTGGCGTGAGGTGGTGGGGGTGAACCCCAAGCGGATCATCCGCATGGATGAGGAGGACAACTTCTGGGCCTCCGGTCCCACCGGACCGTGTGGACCCTGTTCAGAGATCTACTACGACTTCAAGCCGGAACTGGGCGATGACGGCATCGACCTGGAAGACGACGACCGCTTCATCGAGTTCTACAACCTGGTGTTCATGCAGTCGAACCGCGATGCGGAGGGAACGCTCACGCCGCTCGCGAACCGCAACATCGACACCGGCATGGGTCTGGAGCGCATGGCCCAGATCCTGCAGAAGGTTCCCAACAATTACGAGACCGATCTGATCTTCCCGCTGATTCAGGCGGCTGCTGAGCGGGCTGGTGTGGACTACCACCAGCTCGACGACAAGGGCAAGACGTCGCTCAAGGTGATCGGTGATCACAGCCGTGCGGTCACCCAGCTGATCAGCGATGGCGTCACCGCCAGCAACCTCGACCGCGGCTACATCCTGCGGCGCCTGCTGCGCCGGGTGGTGCGCCATGGCCGTCTGCTCGGCATCGACAAGCCGTTTCTTCAGGCCATGGGCGAGGCCTCCATCGCCTTGATGCAATCAGCACACCCGCAACTGCTGGAGCGCCGGGAGGTGATCCTGGC
>JBGKDR010000340.1:0-1346 GCA_042954225.1 Parasynechococcus sp. | reverse complement strand
GCGCATCTCCAGAGGAAGCAAAAGAAGAATGAATGCCAGAGAACGAAACAGGGCTGGCAGCGGAAACACCCAGGGGTGCGGAATCCAACCGATCAAGCTCTGCCAGGGCTCCTGAACGTTCGACGCCGCCGTCGCCAGGGCGGACATCAGCAGATACAGAACTCCGCCGGCAACGACAACAAAAAAGAAGAGCGCTGTGCTGACCAGAAGGTAATTGCCACGGCCGATGGTTCTTCGTGGATCAAGAACCTGGAGCATCGGGCATCAGCATTAACCGCACCGTACGTGGTCTGGCCATGGATGCATCGATCCATGGCTGATTGCAGCAAAAAGGCCTGCAGGTGTGCAGGCCGTTCCGACTCACTTGGTCTGTTCTGCGTTGGCCTTGGAGCGGCTGCAACCACCCTCACCACCGGCGAGGACGGGCATCGCCACGATGAAACCCAACAGAGCCACAACAGAGAACGCCTTCAGCATGGTGAAACTGTGAATGGACCCATCAAGTCTCAACGATTGATCGTCACAATGCGATCACCAACGATGTGAAACAACCGTCCGAAAAAAGACGGTTCACCCACCGGTGAGCGTGACGATCACTCCAAGCTGGGCAGTTCAAACGTGTCGGCCACAGCGACGATCCAGCGCGCAGCTGCTGCGGTGGCCTGGGCCTTGGTGATGTTGAACGGCAGGTCGTGTCCCTCCGCCAGCAGATCGGGAATGATCGTCTGCCATTGCATCCCGGCGGCGCTGGCATTGAGATCACCGATCAGAACGAACGCTTTGGCAGCGCCGGTGACGGCCTGGATTGTCTCTGGATTGCCGGACACCTTGCTGCGATACCAGGCACCGACCTGATCACGTTGCTGCTGCGTCAGGAACGGCGGTGCATCCACCAGATAGGCGTCGAGGACCAGCATCGGGCTGGGCACCGATCGACCGGGATATTTGAGATCGAACCAGGCCTGACTGATCGACGCCGCATCGGGCCAATCGCACAGCAGCGCAGCGTCCTGACTGTCGAGTGTTTTCTGCTGGGCCAGCGCATCGATGCGCTCCAGCAATGCAGATCCGGTCAGCGGCGGCTCTGTACGCGAGCGCTCGGCCCGGGCTTCATTGAGGGCCTCAGCGACGGCCGCCTCGTTCTGTTCCAGCTGCTCAAGGGCACGCTTGAGCGTCGCGTCGGCATCGGAGGACTTGGACACGGCGGTCTGCAGGCGTGAGCAGGCAGACCGAACCTAGACCTAGAGCCCGGAGGCCTTCAGGGCCTGGAGTCCCAACCAGAGGTGCGTCCGAAACGAACCCAGGGCCATCACCTGTTGGGAGCTTTTGCCCTGGGACGCTTGCTC
>JBGKDR010000339.1:0-4388 GCA_042954225.1 Parasynechococcus sp. | reverse complement strand
TGATCAGGTGAATCAAATAGTCGCAGATTCCCTGCCAGTCTGTTGCGTTGTCACCAAGCCACTGGGTTTGTATTGCATCAGAAAGAGAGGCATCCTTGGTGAGTTCATCGCGCGCCTGATTCAAGATCGCCTTGATGTCGTGCCTGTCGTGATGCTGTTCTGCAAAGCGTCTGATGTTATGGGTCGCATACGGAAATAGCACGTCGCTCACAAAGCTCACTGGACATGTGGTCCCTTCAATGTCGAGAAGAATGTGGCTAATCATGGATTCTGGCGAAGACATTGCTGGTGCCAGGTCACATCCAACAGGAATTCGATGATTTCTGTGTGTCGCTTGGCATCCTGCAGTGTTGCCCCCCAGGTGTACAGACCGTGCCCCGCGACAAGGAGTGCATGGGGTGCGTTGCTCAGGACTGCGCGACTGCGGAGGCTCAATCTTTCGATGTCCTGGTCATTGTGTAGGACAGGAATGGAAATCTCGGTGTCGTGGGTATTAATCCCATCGAGGCCCTTCAACATTTCCAGGTGGTGGATGTTGATGTGTCCCTTGGTCGAGAACTGCTGAGACAGGACGGTTGCCTTCACTGAGTGTGTATGCAGAACAGACCCCGCCTGGGCATGTTTCACAAGCGTGAGGTGAAGAGCTGTTTCGGCACTGGCTCTTCCGTTGCCCGCCGTGACATGGCCGTGTTCATCCACCTCAATCAAGATCTCTGGACGAACCGTCGCCTTGTCGATTCCGCTGGGTGCCATCAGCAATCGCAGCGGCGCGTTTTGCAGCACCACGCTGAAATTGCCACCGGTTCCTTCACACCATCCCCGGCGATGAAAGTCCCGAATGGTGTTCACGAGCCTTTGGTGGGTGTTCTCCGCGTCGGCCAACGATGTTGAGCACCTCTCTCCTCTATACAGGATTCAGCTGCCGCTCCGGTCGTGTCACTTCCGTCCAGTTTGAAATGGACAGGACAGACGCTGCTGATGCTGGATCAGCGACGCTTGCCCGAGGAGGAACGCTTTCTCGAGCTGACGGGCTGGGAGCAGGTGGCCGAGGCCATCGTGTCCATGACCGTCCGGGGTGCACCTGCGATCGGTGTCGCTGCAGCCTGGGGGGTGGTACTGGCCTCCCGCCGTGGCGCCGACCTCGAAGAGGCGATGGGTGCCCTTCGGGCAGCGAGACCCACTGCCGTGAATCTTGGCTGGGCGCTCGACCGAATGGCCGCTGTGCTCAACCGCAAGCCAGTGGATCAACTCGACGCGCTGGTCCAGGAAGCCGTGGCCATCGAAGTGGAGGATCGACAACGAACCCAGAGGCTTGTTGACCATGGGGTTGCGTTGCTTCCTCCCGACTGCCGCGCCCTCCATCATTGCCACACCGGTGCCATCGCCACAGCAGGTGTTGGAACAGCACTGGGCGTGATTGCTGCGGCCCATACCCGCGGCCGCCTGCGTCACGCCTGGCTGGACGAGACACGACCTCGCCTTCAAGGTGCTGCCCTCTCGGCGTGGGAGCTGGCTCACCTTGGGGTCCCTTGCACCGTCATCGTTGATGGCGCCAGCGGGCTGTTGATGCGTCGCGGTGAGGTGGATGTGGTTCTGGTGGGATGCGATCGGGTGGCTGCTAATGGCGATGTCGCCAACAAAATCGGGACTTATAACCTCGCTCTGGCCGCCCGAGCCCATGGCATTCCGTTCTATGTCTGCGCTCCAGGCAGCAGCATCGACCGCTCAACCCCTGATGGTGATGCCATCACGATTGAGGAGCGCCCTGAAGAGGAGATCACCGCGATCCGGGGTGTTGCAGTTGCGGCAGCAGGCGCCAAAGCCTGGAACCCGGCCTTCGACATCACTCCCGCCCATCTGATCAGTGGGATCATCACCGAATTCGGGGTCGTTCGTGCCCCCTACCGCTCCGCTCTGATGGAGTTGTCCTTGACGGCTCAGGACTGACAGCTGGGACACCAATGGGTGCTTCGGCCGTTGTGCTTCTGGCGTTCAATCGTCTTGCCGCAGACGCGACAGGACTGTCCCCCTCGGCGGTAGACCCAGGCCTGGCCTCCGTAGTTCCCATTCACGCCTTCAAGATCGCGGAAATCGCTGAAGGTCGTGCCACCGGCACCGATGCTGGTGCGTAGGACGTCAACCAGAGACTGGTGCAAGCGACGCAGCTGCACATGCGTCAGGGTCCCCGCTGTTGTTAGCGGGTGAATTCCAGCCTGAAACAGACTTTCGTCGGCATAGATGTTGCCGACGCCGGCAACCAGCGCCTGGTCGAGCAGGGCCGTTTTAATCGAACGCGTGCTGCCCTTCAGCCTTTGCTGCAGGTACTCCCCATTGAAGGCAGGGTCAAAAGGCTCAGGGCCCAGTCGCTTCAGCCCTGTGATGATGTCTTGAGCGGCTTCGCCAGGGGGAACCCACCACATTTCACCGAAGCTGCGTACATCCACGAAACGCAACTCTGATCCTTCGGGATTCCAGAACCGCACCCTGGTGTGTTTGCAGGGAGAACTGGGCTGGTCGTGCCACTGAAACTGGCCGGTCATACGCAAGTGGACGCCCCAGATGCCCCGATCGGGTTCCAGGGCGGCCATCAGGTATTTCCCACGTCTACGCCACTCGCCGACAGTTGCCCCGGTCAGGCTTGAACAAAAGACAGTCGTCCCTCCGGGACTGGCAACAGCTCGCTCCCGGCAGACTTCAACTTTGGCGATCTCAAACGAAACAAGACGGTCAGCCAAACCCCGGCGGACCGTCTCGACTTCAGGCAGCTCTGGCAATTAATCAGGCGAGCTCGAGCTCTGATTCTGCAAAGTTGTTGGTGTTGATGCCGCCTTCTGAGCCGGAGAAGCCGTTGTAATTCACTTTCTCGAAGCGCACCACAACTGGATAGCGGATGCCGGATGTGTCGATGGAGGCGACCTTGCCGACTTCGTTGTACCAGTAGGACTCAGGGCGCTTGATGCGCACCATGGCGCCGCGTGTGATCGCCATTGCTTGGCCTGTAGGGATGCATTGGGAGCGTATCGCCCGACCTGGAGGAAGAACACGCTGCGTCACAGAATGTCGTCCCTTGTGCCGTGGCCGCCATTGACTGGATCCGTTGTTCCTGAACAGCCCGTCCTTGAGCTGGACCTTCCGGATCCCGAGCAAGACGACATCAGCACGATGGAATTCCTCGCCCGCCTTGAGCAGGCCTGGGCGATCTGCGATCGCTTTGATCTTCAGACGGAGATCTGGCGTGGGCGGATTCTGCGGGCTGTCCGGGATCGTGAAAAACGTGGCGGCGAAGGGCGTGGTGCCGGTTTTCTCCAGTGGCTTCGTGAGCAGGAGATCAGCAAGACACGGGCCTATGGATTGATCCAGCTGGCCGAGTCGGCGGACGACCTGGTCGGTGGCGGAATGCTCGAACAGGAAAGCGTCAATCAGTTTTCTAAGCGTGCCTTCATGGAAACGGCCCAGGCCGCTCCGGAAGTCCAGGTGATGATTTCAGAGGCGGCCAATGAGGGGCAGGAGATCACGCGCAAGCAAGTGCGACGTCTCACCGATGAATTCACCGCCGCGACGAGTCCTTTGCTCCCTGAGGAGATCCGCCAGCGCACGCAGGAGAATCTGCTGCCTCCCAAAGCGGTGGCTCCGTTGGTCCGCGAGCTCGCCAAGCTCCCCGATGAACAGCAGGATGATTTCCGCAAGGTTCTGCGAGATGAGCCGGAACTGGATCGGATCAAAGATGTGACCAGCACGGCTCGCTGGATCACCAAGGCGACCGAGGCAGGTGTTGCGGTCCGTGCCTTTCAGCAAGGTGAGCTGGATCTGGAGAAGGCGATGCAGGAAGCCCTCCGGCTGGATGCACTGGGTCTGCTCGCGGATGCGGTGGGTCAGGCGCAGTCCCTAGAAGCGTCCGTGCTGAAGCTGCATACGGCCTGGCGCCGTCTTGGCGGCCTTCAGGAGCGACTCTGGGTGGAAAGCGGCAGCAGCACGCCCTACCTGCGCGATGTGCTGACGGCTCTGCAAAGTCTCAGTGGGGTGACGATGCGCGTCTCCCTCGGAGAGCTGGCCGGTGGCAAGCGTGTCCGCCTCCAGATTGTGGAGGAGTCCCCCGATCAGCTGGATCCTCCGCCGATGGGCTGACCCCAGATCTGGTGTCGTTATTCTTTGGGCACCACATCCGGGGGTAGTGGCGTGGAGAGTCTGGAGGAAGCTCTGCGCCAACATTTCGGTTGGTCAGCCTTTCGCAGTGGTCAGAAAGCCAGTGTTGAGTCGGTTCTGGCCGGGCGTGACGCCTTGGCAGTGCTCCCGACGGGCGGTGGCAAGTCCCTTTGTTATCAGCTGCCGGCGCTGATCCGCGGGGGATTGGTGGTGGTGATCTCGCCGCTGGTGGCCCTGATGGAGGA
>JBGKDR010000338.1:0-1007 GCA_042954225.1 Parasynechococcus sp. | reverse complement strand
CACTACAGGCGGATCAGCCTGGACCAGTGATTCTCAGGATCTGTCTGATCCGAGGTTGGGTATTTGGTCGCTGTTCCTGCACCTCTGCAGTCCATCGAACAGACCGTCCCGTCTCGGACGCTCAAGCCTGATTCCACGCGGTTGCAGTCGGCCCTTGAGCAACTGGCGACCATCGGTGCCCAGGATGACGGCAGCGTCTGTCGTCGAGGGTTCACTCCAGCCGATTGCGATGGCCGCCAGTTGGTTGCCCGCTGGATGCGCGAAGCGGGGCTCACCATCCGGGTCGATCCCGCGGGAAATCTGATCGGACGACTCGAGGGATCCGAGCCGGGATTGCCGGCGTTGGTCACCGGCTCCCATCTCGACACCGTTCCCACCGGCGGTCACTTCGATGGGGCCTTGGGGGTGATGGCGGGTCTTGAGGTGGTGCGGACGTTGCAGGAGCAGGGTCAGCGCTTGCGTCATCCGCTTGAGCTGATCGCCTTTGCCGATGAGGAGTCCACGATGGTGGGCTGCAAAGGCATGGCTGGCACGGCCAGTGGCGACCCAGCGGACTACGCCACGAGCAACGGCGAACCGATTGCCCTGAACCTTGAGCGCATCGGCGGCCATTGGCCGTCGCTGGCCTCAGCCCGTCGGGATGACGACGCCATCGCAGCTTTTCTCGAGCTGCATGTCGAGCAGGGGGCCGTTCTGGAATCCCGAGGCGATGCCATCGGTGTGGTGGAAGGGGTGGTTGGCCAGCGTCGGTTCCGGATCCGCATCGGTGGCCAGGCGAACCATGCCGGCACAACGCCGATGGATCTGCGTCAGGACGCCCTGGTCACTGCCGCCGAAGTGGTGCTGGCCATCGAATCCCTGGCCGCCGACCATCCCGGAGATCCTGTGGCGACGGTGGGAAAGCTGGAGGTCTGGCCCAATGCCGCCAATGTGGTCCCCGGAGCGGTCGAGATGACGGTGGACATCCGGGATCTCAGTCCGGATGTTCTGCAGGAGATGGTCGATGG
>JBGKDR010000337.1:0-1877 GCA_042954225.1 Parasynechococcus sp. | reverse complement strand
GACACAGTGCTCTGCAGTGAATCTCAGGCTACCGACAGTCCGCGAGGGTCCAGTCTCCGGCTTGGCTGAGGAGTGTGCAGCCCTCTTGGGCTTTATCGCTCAGGCGCCAGCCCGGTTCACCGTCAAAGCGTTCGATGCGCTGTTCGGCATACCAGTTGAGGCTGGGACGTTCGTCGTAGCCCTTCAGCGTCAGCGTCGCACCCGGGTTTGCGGTGCTTCTGACCAGAGCGGCGACGGGCGGCACGGGCCAGGTTTCATTGAGTTCCCAGAGCCATAGCGGTGAGTGGAACAGCAGCGCAAGGGCCGCCACATTTCCGCAGGCGAGGCTGATCACCCCGATCTGCCGCTGCTTCGGCTGTGTGGATCGCAGCCAGCATCCGCCGGCACTCCAGCCGATGCCCAGGGCTGCTGCGAGGTTGCGGTAAGGGGCCAGATCGTTGCCGACAGCACTGAAGCTGATCAGCCACAGCAGCAACAGCACCAGACCGAGACCCGCCCAGAGGGTTGGCAGTCCCCGCAGCAGCCAGCGGCAGGGTGGCCTGGGGCTGATTGCGGGCCTTATTAAGGATGTGGGTCGCTCCACCAGCCAGACGAGCAAGGGAGCGGTCAGCAGGGCCAGGGGCAGCCAGAGCGGGTGGCTGTACCAGGGCAGTTGGGTGCGCAGGGGAAGAATGGCCGCGCACAGCGTGAACCAGGTGGCGATCGTCCAGCGGCCCCAACGCTGATGGCGCCATCGCCAGGCCCAGACGATGGCGAGGGGCAGCAACGGCAGCCAGGGCCAGCCACCCTCGAGGATCTCGATCAAGGGCACCCGCCACCCGAGGTCACTGCCTTCGCCGGCGTCAAGCAGAACCCGTCCGGCGCCATCTCCTCCCCAGAGCCAGAGCGCTTGGCTGCCGCGGTTATGGGCATGCCAGAGGTGCCAGCCGACACCGGGGATCAGGCCCGCCAGCAGGCCGGTGACAACTGTGCGGTGTTGCCAGGTTGTCCATTCCTGCCCCCAGAGCAGGGCCACCCCGGCTGCCGCGGCGGCGGGCACAAGCAGGGGTGCCTTGAGCAGCAGCATGGCGCTGGCCATCAGGCCGGCGACAGCACTCCAGACAAAGCTGTGTCGGCGCTTCGCAAGCTGCAGCAAGGCCAGCCACAGCACAGCCATGGCCGTCAGCTGGGTTCCATCGAGCATGGCCAGGCGGCCATGTCGGGCGACCGGCAGCAGCGTCAGCAGGACCACGCTGGTGGCCATGGAACTGGCGCGGTCCCCCGGCCGCAGCGTCCACTGCAGCCAGCCCCCAAGAGGCACCACCAGTGAGGACAGCAACGCTGGTGCCAAGCGCACCGCCCATTCCGCAGGACGCTCCTCGCCAGGTGTTGTCGCACGGATGACCAGGGCGATCAGGCTGTGGAGCCCTGGCGCTTTGTTCAGATAAGGCGCATCCCAGAGGGTGGGCAGCAGTGGTGCTTCGCCGAGTCCATGCCGGAATTCCAGCGCCACGCGGGCCACGGTGGCTTCGTCAAAGTCGCGTAGCGGCAGATCGCCGAGTCCGACCAGGGCAAGGAGGGAGGCCACAACGCCGAGTCCGACCCATGCGATCCAGGGCGCCTGGGCTGGAGCGGAGGCCGAGCGCATGGATGCCCCAAATCGCGTCAAATTCTGAGTATGGTTCTGATGTACAGGATGCAGTGACGTGGAGGGTCGAATGCTTTCTTCGGAAGGCAAATGACTCTTCGAAGGCGTTGCCGGCATTCACAATCCCTTCAGGAGGAGGTGTCCATGTCATCCAGTTGTTGTATGCAGGGTCTGCTGATCGCGGAGAACGCCGGCTGAACGGCGCCTTCTGACTGATCATCCGGTTCCGCGGCGTATGTGGACCCGGCGA
>JBGKDR010000336.1:0-12879 GCA_042954225.1 Parasynechococcus sp. | reverse complement strand
ATGGAGGAACTCAACATCGGCCACACGATCGTGGCCAGGGCCCTCGTCGTGGGGCTGGAGCAGGCGGTGCGGGACATGAAGGCTTTGATCCAGAATCCCCGCCGAGATCCACTGTTCGGAGAGACGCCCGGATGACAACGTTCCATTTCGTCGCCGCCAGCGAGCGCTTTCTCACCGAGGAGGAGCCTCTTGAGGAGGTGCTGCGCGAACGCCAGCGCAACTACAAAGAAAACGACAAAGCGATCGACTTCTGGCTCGTGCGTCGTCCGAGCTTCCTGCAGTCCCCCGAGTTGTCGTCCACAGCGGCTCAGGTGCCCCAACCCGCCGCTGCCGTGGTGTCAACGGACCCGACCTTCATCACCTTCCTCAAGCTGCGGTTGGAGTTTGTGGTGACGGGATCCTTCGAGGCCAGCGAAGACCAGGCCCTCGCATCAGCACAATCCTGAACTGCTCTTAACCTGAGCCCCCCGTTGCCCAGGACCTGTGGATCTCCGCTCCCTCTCCGTGAGCCGAAGGATCGAACTCCTCGTCCAAGCCCTGGATGGAGCGGAAAAAACCAACAGGGCCCTAGCCACCTGCGCCGATGGTGACGCAATGGTGGACATTCTTCTTGGCGCCTCAGCCAAACTTGGTCTGGGCCTGACCCGTCGGGATCTGCTCGAAACCCCACCCATTCGAGACTGGATCTGGTTCAAGAACAATGACCCCCTGGTCACCGTCGGTGACAGCAAGCCGCGTTATCGCCGGGAGGTCCCAGAAACCCCGGACGAACCCCGCCGCAAATTCCTCGGATTGTTCTGATCGCTGACACGGCGACGGGCAAGAATCACAATGGGACTGTTGATGGATCCGTCGGTGCCATTCCCGCAGCCGAGACATTGGGTCATCGGCGACATCCACGGTTGCCACAGCTGCATGGTTGCGCTGCTGGATGTCCTTCCCAAAAAGGATCATCTGATTTTTTGCGGGGATGTGATCAACGGTGGTCCCCAGATCGAGGCCTGCATGACCCTCGCCTGGGACCTGATGCGCTGCGGACAGGCCACCTGGCTTCGCGGCAACCATGAACAACGGCTGATCGAAGCGCTCGCCCTCGAGGGCGCGGATGGAGAAATCGCCAGGAAAGATCAGGACACCGTCAAACAGATGGGTGACGCCCGCTGCCGCTCCTGGCAAGTGCGCCTCAACCAGCTGCCGCTGGTGTATCGCGCCGATGGCTGGAGCGCGACCCATGCTGGGTTCAATGCCGACGGGGAGCCGGACCTCTCCATCCGTGATCCGTTCTGGACCTCCTACGACGGCCGTTTCGGCCGCGTGGTGATCGGCCATACCCCCCGCTTCGCGGTGGAACGTCATCAACACATCGTGTTGATTGACACCGGAGCCGTCTATGGCGGAAAACTCTCGGCCTACTGCCCTGAAACCGATCAGGTGATTCAGGTGCAGGGACTCCAGGGCCCTGAACGGATCCCGCACCTGGACCATGACCTGCTGTTTGCCTCGCATCAGCAGGGAGACCAAGTCCCTTGCTGACGCTTTACCGCAGCAATCGAGCGGAATTTCTGGCGCAGCTCCTGGCGCAGCAACTGCTGGAGCAGCAACCCGGACCACTTGAGACGGTGGAGGTGCTGGTGAACACCTGGCCCACCAGCCGCTGGCTGGGGGAACAGCTCGCCGCGGCGAACGGAATCAGCTCATTGGTGCGATTTCCATTCCCGGGAAGTCGTCTGCGGCAGCTTGTGCGCCAGGTCCTCGATCTTCCTGTGGAACAGGAGGACCCCTGGCGGGCCAATCGCCTGGTCTGGTCGGTGCTCGACACCCTCCCGACGGCGCTGGAGCGACCCGAGGCTGCATCACTGCAGCGGTGGCTGCAGCAACGGGGTGACAAGAGCAACGTTCTCAGCCGGGACCGCTGGCAACTGGCCCGGACCATCGCCGATGCATACGACGACTACGCCCTCTACCGGCCGGAGATCCTCCACCAGTGGGCGAACGCCAACCTGGAGCGGACGCACTCAGAACCGTCGGACTGGCAACCATGGCTCTGGCGTGAGCTTGCCTCGAAGCTCCCCTGCGAACCATTCGGGCTGCAGGTGCATCAGGCCATTGAGCGCCTTCGCCAAGGCCCCGCCCCATCGACCGCCCTGCCCGAGCGCCTGAGGCTGTTTGGAATCAGTGCCCTGGCTCCGGTTCAAGTCGCCCTGATCCAGGCCCTCTCGGGTCATCTGGACGTCGAGATCTATCTGCTGACGCCATGCCCTGATCTGTGGCAACGCAGTGGCAATCGCCGGCAACAGCTTGGTGAGGCCTGGATGACGCCCCCCGACGGCCACTGGTTGCAGACGGCACCACGACTGGAGGCCACGCTCGGACGGATGGGTGCAGAGTTTCAGCAGCTGCTGGAGGGCAGTGGCGAGACCCAGCTCGGCGAACGCAGAGAAGGGGATCTGTTCGCAGCCCCGGTGTTGATGGCCGAAGCGGCGGAACGACCGGCCTCACTGCTCGAACAGCTGCAACAGCAGCTGGTGCAAGGGGATGACGCTGAGCTGCTGCACAGAACAGCAGACGATCGCTCGTTGCTGTTTCTCGCCGCCCCAGGCCCCCTTCGCGAAGTCCAGCTGGTGCGGGATCAGATCCTGCAGTGGCTGGCTGCTGACCCCAGCCTGGCCCCGAGGGATGTGCTGGTGATGACGCCGCAGATCGAACGGTATGCCCCGCTGCTGAGCTCAGTGTTCAACGACAGCGCGGCGATCGGGATCGAGCTGCCATGGCGACTCACCGACCGCAGCCAGCAGAGCAGTCCTGGGCTCTCCATGGCGCTGTTGCAGATCCTGGAGCTTGCCGCTGGACGCCTCACCGCCAGTGGATTGGATCAACTGCTTTCGAACCCTTGCCTGCAGACCATGCAGGAGCTGAGCGCGGACGATGCCCGGGAGATCACCCAGGCGCTGCAGCGCACCGGCTTCCGCTGGGGGCTGGATGCCAGTGAACGTCAGGGCGATGAGGAGCACAGCCTGCTCTGGAGCCTCGATCGCTGGTTGCTGGGTCTGGTCCTGCCGCAACGCGACGGTCTGGTGACGGGGGGACTAGCGCCGTTCCATGAGGATCTCTCCCCCGACGCGCTGGCCCGCTGGTGGTCGGTGCTGAACCGACTCGCCCGCTGGTGGCAACGCCTGCGACAACCCCAGGGCGTCCAGGACTGGGGACAACAGCTTCGACAACTGCTGGACGAGGTCTTTGGCGATGGCGATCAGTGGGCCAGCGAGTTGCAAGGGCTCAATGCCGCGATCGATGACTGGATGCAACGGGCAGGGTCCTCGACCCTGAAGCTGGATGCCGCTGTTGTGGTGAGCATTCTCAACGAAGCGCTCTCGGTCGACTCCGGTCGGTTTGGCCATCGCAGCGGGGCGCTGACGATCAGTGCTCTGGAACCGATGCGGGCCATTCCCCATCGCGCCATCGTGCTGCTGGGGCTGGATGCCAACGATTTCCCCCGCAGCAGCGAACGTCCCGGGTTTCACCTGCTGGAACAGCAACGCCGTCTCGGCGATCCCCGCAGCAGCGACCAGGACCGCTATGTCCTGCTCGAAGCACTGATGTCCTCGCGACAACATCTGATGGTGAGCTGGTGCGGTCGCCATGAACGCAGTGGTGACCAACAGCCTCCAGCGGCACCGGTGGAGCAATGGCTGACGGATCTGCAGGACCAGCTCGGCGATGAGGCCGATGGGCTCCTGCTGGTGCCCCCCGCCAATCCTCTGGACCAAGGCAATTTCATCGAACGGGACGGGGCCCCACCCTTCAGTTGTGACCGGCGTCTGCTCGACGCACGCCGCTGTCTGGAGCAGCCCCGGGCCAGACCGACCCGCGGTCTCGCCTGGCCGTTGTCATGGCCTGAGATCGCTCACGACGAACCGGTTGAACCGACCCTCAGCTTCGATGCGCTTCTGGCCTGGCTGCTCAATCCCCAGGGGGTCTGGCTGCAACAGCTCGGCCTGCACGCCAGTGAATCCGTGGAGCCGGTTCTTGATCTGGAGGCGCTCCAGCTGACCCCCTTGGAACGCCATGGCCTGCTGGACGACGACCTGAATGGCGATCTGACCGATGCGAAACCACCGAACTGGCTGGAACGGCTGGCGGGACAGGGGCGTCTGCCGGCTGGGTCCGGGGGGGTGATGGAAGACAACGACCTGAAGGAACGCTGGAGAGGTCTGCATCAAGTGGTCTCCAGTTTTGGCCCTCCCCATCGGGTGGATCGAGACCTGGCGGGACAGGCGCAATCGCTGCTGTTCGCCGGTGACACCCACGTGGTGGTGCAGGCCGGCAAGCTCAGCCATCGCGGTGCACTCCGGGCCTGGCTGCAGCATCTCCAGCTCAGTTGTGAAGGCAGCGCCGTTGACACGGCCCTGATCGCCCGCGGCAGCCGTGGCGCCACGGCCCAGTGCCATCTGCGGTGGCCGGAACTGGCCCCCGCCGAGGCCAAGACCGTTCTGAATCAGCTGCAGGCCATGGCCGCCATGGGCCAGCAGGTGTGCTGGCCGGTGCCGCCACGAAGTGGCTGGCAGCTGGTCTGGCAGAACGCCCGCAAACCCGGAAGCGGTGCCGCTGCCTTCCGCACCAGCTGGGAGGACGAGCAACAGCGGCCCGCGCTTCAGCTCTGTTTCGGCAGCGATCGTGACGCGGAGTCCCTGATGGAGCAGAGCTGTTTCATCCAGGCCTGTGAGGCGCTCTACACACCGCTGATCTCAGCGATGGTTCCGGAACGGAGGCGCCGTGGCTGAACAGTTCGACGCCAATGCGTATCCCCTGCACCCCGGTGTGCGGCTGTTGGAGGCCAGCGCCGGCACAGGAAAAACGTTTGCTCTGGCTCACCTCACCCTGCGGCTGATCACTGAAGCGGGCCAAAGTCTCGACAGCCTCCTGGTCGTGACTTACACCGATGCAGCCGCTGCGGAGCTCCGCTCCCGGATCGGGGCTCGGCTGCAGGCGGCACTCCAGGGACTCGATGCGCAAGACCAAGGGATCGCCAATCCCCCAGCGCCCGATCCCATTCTCGCGGCGTGGCTAGCCGGCAATGACGACGCACAGACACGCAACGACTGGATCCGCAAGCTTCTGGTGGCGCTGGAACAACTCGATCGTGCCGACATCACCACCATCCATGGGTTCTGCCGCCGCAGCCTGCGTCGTCAGGCCCTCAGCAGTGGTGCCGCCATGGACGCGCAGCTGGAAACAGACACCACGGTCCAGGTGCAGGAGGTGGTGCAGGAGATCTGGCGCGAGCTGCTGCAGACCCTCGACCCCGAGCAGCTGTCCGGCTTGCGGGAGGCCGGACTCAACCCCAGCAGCCTCTGCCAGGGGCTCACTCGCCTCGACAGTGAGCCCTGTCCCCAGCTGGACTGCGACGACGATGATTTCGCCATCGAGCAACCGCTTGCAGCTCAGCTGGCGGCCTGGATGGAACGGGTCTGGGAGGAGTTCAAGCCGCTCTGGTCCCAACACGGCCGCGCCCTTGATGCCGTCTTCTGTCAGGCCGCGGCCCAATGGAAGGCCGCTGGTGCCAGCAAAACCACCCCCTACAGCGCCAAACCCAGAACCGATCGCTGCGCCATCGTCGATCAGTGGATCGCCCAGCAAAGCGGACCTCCAGGCCTTGGAGCCATCCGTGCCCTCGAGAAACCGCTCAAGGAGTATTTCCATCCAGGCAGCTGGTGTCGCGTCGCCCGCCAATGCGGTGAGGACACCCCAAGCCTGGCCCACCCCGAGCTCCAACGTCTGATCGCTGCGCTCTGGGATGGCCCGGTGGAACGCAGCTGGCGGCACTGTCTGCGCCGCGGACTGCAGGCCCTGCGACAGCGACGGCAGCAACAGGGCGTGATCACCTTCGCGGGACTGCTGGCCGCGATGGACCCTGGTGAGGGCGATGAGGAACCGATCTGGTTGCCGGCCCTGCGGGAGCGCTACCGCACGGTGATGGTGGATGAATTTCAGGACACCGATCCGGTGCAATGGCGCCTGCTGCACCGCGCCTTCGGTGGCCGTTCAAGCCATCTGCTGCTGCTGGTGGGGGATCCCAAGCAAGCCATCTACCGCTTCCGGGGCGGCGACCTCAACACCTACAAACAGGCGCGGCAGAGCGTCGATCGCATCGATGCTCTGATCGAGAACTTCCGCACCACCCCCGCCCTGATGAAGGGCATGAATGCCCTGATGGCAGCAGGGCTGGTGCGCTCCGACCTGCCGGTGCCTGCGGTGATTCCCAGGGGGGCAACAACGAAGCATCCGCTGCCGCCGGGACAACACCCACTGCAGTTGCTGCTGATCCCCAGCTCAGCCCCCACCAGCAAAACCGCCCTCGAACAGCAATTGCCCGCGGTCATCGCGGGGGATGTGCTTCGGCGGTTGCGCCAGCAGCCGGAGCTCTCCCCCGCTGACATCTGCATCCTCGTGAGCCGTCATGTGCAGGCCACAGCCCTGCGCAATGCCCTGGCTGAACGGGGCATTCCCTCCCGCCTGGTCAACCAGGGCGATGTGCTGGAAAGCGAAGCCGCGGGGGTGCTGCAACGGCTGATGGATGCCCTCGCCAGTCCTGGAGACGAACGCAAACGTCGCCTGCTGGCCTGCTCAGCGCTGATCGGCTGGCCTGCCTCGGCCCTGAAGGACGACGACGACACCAGGCTCGATCAGCTGGCCGCCCGGGTGCGACGGCTGAGTGATCAGCTGCCACGGCTCGGACTGCTGGGGTGCATCGCCGACCTTCTGGAGGGAACTGTCCTTGCCGATCTCTCGGAGCGGGGGCGCCTGCTCGGCGACCTGCAGCAGGCCGCTCGCCTGGTTCAGGACGCGATGCATCGTCAAGGTCTGAACGCAGCCAGCGCTGCCGAATGGTTACGGCGCCAGCGCCTGCAGCCTCCCGATCCGGTCCCCGACGCACGGCAACCCCACAGCGATCAGGCCGAACGTGCCGTTGCCGTGGTGACGGTCCACCGCAGCAAAGGCCTGGAGTACCCCGTGGTGATCTGCCCCTATCTCTGGGAGGGGCCTGGAGAGAGCAAAGGGCCGTTGTGGAGGCGACAGGACCGCCAGGTCTGGAGCGTCCATTGCGATCGTCACTGGGGTGCCGGCCTGGTGGCCGCTGATCAAGACACCGCTGAGGCCTTGGCGGAGGCGGAGCGTCTGGCCTACGTAGCCCTGACCCGCGCCTGCTCGGAGCTGGTGCTGGTCTGGGGCCATGCCGATCGGCAGCAGGGCTCACCCCTGGTGAGCTGGTTGTTCGGTGCCGATGCGATCGAGATCGACCTGACGCTGCGCACGGATGCTCACCTGCAGCAATACCTGATCGATCAACAGGTCCCCGTGTCGGTGTCGGAGTGCACCCCGTCGGATGGTGATGACGGCAGCCGATGGACCGCCCCGGAGACCGACGTCGAGCTGACGGTCGGTTCGGTGCCCGACACCATCGACCGCAGCTGGGGCCGTGCCAGCTACTCCGCCTGGATTTCCACCACCACAGAGGCCAGCCAGCTGGAGAGCGGTCGTGATCCGGAACCCGAACCGCTGGAAACGAACGTGGATGGGGAGACAACCTGGTCTGACACCGGACCTCTCGCCGACTTCCCACGGGGCCCCGGGCCCGGTGATTGCCTGCACCGGATGCTGGAACGGATCTCGTTTCAGGGCGACCCCAGCGACGCCGAGGTCCTCGAGGCGGAGCTGCGTCGAACCGGACTGGAGCCGGACCTCTGGATCGATCGCCTGCGCGATGGGCTGGGCCAGGTGTTGGCGACGCCGCTCGGCGGACCGCTGGATTCGCTGGCCCTGCGGCAGCTCGGCCCGGAACGACGCCTGCATGAACTCAGCTTTGACCTTCCGGTGAAGCACATGGTCACCAGCAGGCTGGTGGAGGTGTTCCGCCGCGAGCCTGCGTCACGCTTCGGTGAGGACTACATCCCGCACCTTGAACAGCTCGCTATCAACAGCCGAGGCTTTCTCACCGGCTCGATCGATCTGGTCTTCAGCGATCACGATGATCTGAGCCGCGCCCGCTGGTGGGTCGCCGACTGGAAGAGCAACTGGATCGGAGAGCGCGGGAACGACGGACGGAGTCAGCAGTGCGGCCCGAAGCACTACAGCCAGGCGGCGATGCATGAGCAGATGATTCACCACCACTACCCACTGCAGGCCCATCTGTATCTCGTGGCGCTGCACAGGCATCTTCAGTGGCGCCTGCCGGGCTACGACCCGACCCGTCATCTCGGTGGCTATGCCTACATCTTCCTGCGCGGGATGCCCGGTTCCACCGACCAAGCGAGCGAGCGTTCCGGGCCTGGACGAATTGTGGAACCAGCACCGCTGCAACGGATTCTGTCCCTCGATCAGCTGTTGAAGGAGGGCGACCCGTGACAGCAAGCTGGCCCGTCGAACTGGGACATGCGCTCCACGCCACCTTGATGCGCCGTTGTCCACCCCCTCGTTCGGCAACGGAGCTCGAACCGCTGTGTTGCGCGCTGACCGACGCCCTCGAGGCCGGAGAGCTGACGATTCCGCTGACGGACGAACAGCAGGCCCTGGTAATCGCCAGCGGCTGGCTGGAGCAAGCCAACTGTCCACTGCGACTCGAGGGGCAACGGATCGGCTGGCGGCGCTGGGTGGACGCCATGGACTCGGTGATCGACGAACTGATCGAACGAGCAGCCCGGCTGCCCGCCGATCGGCGGAGCGATGGCATCGCCGAACCCGCAGAGACGTTGAACCCCGAACAGCGGCAGGCGGTGCTGGCCCTGGACCAGGTGTCCGTGCTCTTGATCAGCGGTGGCCCTGGCACGGGCAAGACAAGCACCGTTGTGGAGGTGCTGCTGCGCGCCATCAGTCGCACACCCACGTTGCGAGTCGGACTTGCTGCTCCTACGGGAAAGGCCGCGCGCCGACTGGGCGAGGCTGTGCAGCCAAGGCTTCAGCAGCTGTCCTGCTTCACCCTGCACCGTTGGCTGGAGGCGGGACGGCATGGGTTCGGACGCCATCAGCGTCGCCCGCTTGATCTCGATCTGATCGTGATTGACGAAATGTCGATGGTGGATCTGGCGCTGATGCAGGCCCTGATCGCCGCTCTCCCTGCGCACGGCCGTCTGATCCTTGTGGGGGACCCAGCGCAACTGCCACCCATCGGCAGTGGGGCTGTCTGGAATGCCTTGCAGGAGCCAGAGGTGCGGCAACGCTTCGGGGCCGGCGCGGTCGACCTGACGACCACGTATCGAAACCGAGGCGCGATCGCGTCGCTGGCCGCAGCCCTGCGCGAGGGCACACCCGAGCTGTTCCAGCAGCAGCTGGATGGGCTGACCAGCCGCAGCAATGCCCGTCACCACAGCGCGACACTGCGACGGCTACCGCCACTGGTGAAGGAGTGGTGGATGAAGCGATCCAGGCAACTGGCCAAGCTGGCGAACCGGGTGATCGATGGCGATCAGACGATTGATCCCATCGCCGCAGAGGCTCTGCTCAATGCCGTTGAGCAAGAACTTGTGCTCTGCCCCCGAAGGCGGGGCCCATGGAGCCTCGACGATGTGCACCGGACGTTGCTGGGACCGACCCACAGCGATCCCCGGACATGGCCAGCCGGTCTCCCCGTGATCTGTGGGGCCAACCAAACCGAACACGGACTGGCCAATGGTGATCTGGGGGTCACCGTCCAGACGCGCGGGGGAATGCGCCTGCTGTTCAAGGGCCTCAATCCCGACGGCAGCACAGCGTTGCGTTTGCTCCACCCGACACGGCTCGAGCATGTGGAGCCCGCCGTGGCCATCACCATCCACCGCTCACAGGGGAGCGAAGCCGACCATGTGGTCGTGCTCTGGCCACCCGCTCAGGATGGCGACAGGACCCGCCCCTTGGATCAACGCTTGCTGTACACCGCCATCACGCGCGCCCGTGCCAGCCTGGACCTGATCACAACAGAGCCGTCCTCCGATGCGTGTTGAACGACCCTGGGGATGGTTCGAGGATCTCCTGGAGGCACCGGGCTACAAGATCAAACGCCTGCTGGTGCGCAGCGGTCGACAGCTCTCCCTGCAACGCCATCACCATCGCAGTGAGAGCTGGACCGTGGTGGCGGGCGAGGGGCAGTTGCTCTGTGATGACGCCTGGACGACGGCGACCCCCGGCCTGATGCTGAGCATCCCCAGAGGCAGTGTTCACCGAGCCAAAGGAGGCGACGAGGATCTCGTCATCCTTGAAGTCCAACACGGCGATGTGCTTGATGAAAACGACATCGAACGGTTGCAGGATGATTACGGCAGGGTGATACCTTGAACCTCAACCTTTGAAGCGTAGGCAACACAACCAGTGTGCGATCTCTGATCGCCGGGAGGTTGTGAGCCTGATTTCAGAGATCAATCAGGCTAGGGCCACTTCCATGACTGAACAGCAAGAGCTCGGCGCATCGTCGTGCGCCGTCGATCTTTCGGCGTCTGCATTGCCTCAGGAGGGTGAAGCCTCAAAAGAGGTGTTCACCACAACAATTGAAGCTTCAGAAACAACGTCGGAATCGGGATTCGATGGTTTCGGTTTCAGTGAAGCGCTGCTGGGCACACTGAAGGCGAAGGGATACAACGAGCCATCTCCAATTCAAAAGGCGGCCTTTCCAGAGCTGATGCTCGGGCGTGATCTGGTCGGCCAGGCCCAGACCGGCACCGGCAAAACCGCGGCCTTCGCTCTGCCTTTGCTCGAGCGTCTGCAGACCGGGCAGAAAACTCCACAGGCCCTGGTGCTGGCACCCACCCGTGAATTGGCCATGCAGGTGGCTGACTCCTTCAAGGCCTACGCCGCAGGGCATCCGCACCTGAAGGTTCTCGCCGTCTATGGAGGGTCCGACTTCCGCTCACAGATCAATGCCCTCAGGCGCGGCGTTGATGTGGTTGTGGGGACCCCTGGCCGCGTGATGGATCACATGCGCCAGGGAACACTCGACACGAGCGGATTGCGCAGTCTCGTTCTCGACGAAGCCGACGAAATGCTGCGAATGGGATTCATCGACGACGTCGAATGGATCCTGGAACAACTTCCCAAAGAACGTCAGGTGGTGCTGTTCTCAGCCACCATGCCCCCTGAGATTCGCCGCCTGTCCAAGCGCTATCTCAACGATCCTGCGGAAATCACGATCCGCACCAAGGACCAGGAAGGCAAGCGCATCCGGCAGCGGTCGATCACGGTGCCGATGAGTCACAAACTCGAGGCGCTTCAGCGGGTCCTCGATGCCTGTGGTGGCGAAGGTGTGATCATTTTTGCTCGAACCAAGGCCATCACCCTCACCGTTGCGGAAACATTGGAAGCCGGGGGGCATCAAGTCGCCGTTCTCAATGGTGATGTTCCCCAGAACCAGCGCGAACGCACCGTTGAACGCCTGAGAAGCGGCAGCGTCGACATCCTTGTGGCCACCGATGTGGCCGCCCGTGGCCTCGACGTGGAACGGATCGGTCTGGTGATCAACTACGACATGCCGTTCGACAGTGAGGCGTATGTGCACCGGATCGGTCGCACCGGCCGAGCGGGTCGCACCGGCGAAGCCGTGCTGTTCGTGACCCCACGCGAGCGTCGCTTCATCCGCAATCTCGAACGTGCCACCGGCCAACCCATCGAGGCGATGGAGGTTCCCGGCAACACTGCGATCAACCAAGGACGCTTGGATCGCCTGCGCAAACAACTCAGTGCCGCTGCCACGAACGAACGCAGCAACGCCGAGGAAGCGGCCCTGCTCAAGGAACTGATGCAGCGTGTGGCTACGGAACTGGAGCTCAGCCCTGACCAACTGGCCATGGCAGCGCTGAACCTGGCCATTGGTCCCAATCCACTGCTTCGCCAGGGAGACGACGACTGGATTCAGAACACCCGACGCCAGGATCGCGACCGGCCCGAACGCCGCGGTGATCGGCGGGATCGCCCCGCCCGTGCTCCGGAAGAGAACATGCAGCGCTACCGCGTGGAAGTCGGCCACCGCGACCGGGTCAAACCCGGCAACCTCGTTGGAGCCATCGCCGGTGAAACCGGTCTTCAGGGTCGAATGATCGGTCGCATCCAGATCTTCGACAACCACAGCCTGGTGGATCTCCCCAAGGGAATGCCGGAGGATGTGTTCAACAGCCTGCAGCGCCTGCGGGTGATGAATCGCGAGCTGCAGATTTCCAGGGCCTCATGATCACCACGCTGCTTCTGGTTCTTGTCCTGGCAGGGATCACCCCTGCCAGGGCTGAGGACGATGGCGGCCTGATTCGCAAGATCTGCCTCAGCTCTTTTGCAGCCGCAATGGCCAGCGCTGGCAAGACAGCTCCTGAGGGAATGGCAGATTTCAGTTGCGACTGCTTCCTGGAGGAAGTGGAGTCGGGTGCTGGTCTCGACCAGGCTCAAACCACCTGCAAGGAGCGGGCGGCGGACCAATTCCCTCTGGAGTGATCCCAGAGTCAGGACACGCTGACCTCGGCAGTCGTTGCCACGGTGCGCGTGGCCAGACGCTCCACGCTTCGGATCAACTCAACCTGGACATCGGGGAGGCTCTGGGGGAGCAGCAGGTTCACCAGATCCAGGCGGTCCTCCGCCGCCAGGTCACCGTCGTCGCCCCAGGCCAGGGACTGGAGATTCAAAGCAGCCATCACAACCCTCCACGTCAGCATTTACTGACAATGGGCGGGATCGATGATCCCCGTCACCGCCTTCCAATCCTCTTCCGATTTCTGTGTTGAAACGTGGCGCCGCCCTGTAACGTTGTGCAGTTCACGTCCTGACTCCCGGCCCATTCCGATCCATCGGAACCGGCTCACGCGACTGAGCACATCCAACGGTTCCACGGTCCATGACCATTTACATCGGCAATCTCTCCTTCCAAGCGGAGCA
>JBGKDR010000335.1:0-12064 GCA_042954225.1 Parasynechococcus sp. | reverse complement strand
TGCCGGAGCTGCCCCCACCGATGGATCCGGTTCAGGGGCATCCCGGGGATCGTCCTGTGGCCTGATCGGTCAGGCCTGGATTGTGATCGGTGTTCCTCGCCGCGTGTGATCGAACAGCCAGCGTGCGTCGTTCATCGGCATACGCACGCAGCCATGGCTTCTAGGCACACCGAACGGTTGACCCGCTCGTTCCTGCCAGGGGGCTGCATGCAGGCAGATGGCCTCGTTTGCTGTTACGCACATCGTGTATGGCACGTTCGGAACGGTGTACGTCCGCCCAACCATCGTTGTTGAGCGGTACTTCGTGAACACCTGGCTTTGTCCGAGTGGGGTCGGTGTTGAGGCCTTGCCTGTGCTGACGGGAATGACGCGGAGCACCTGCTGGTTGGCGTCAAACGCGGTGAGTTTCTGCTCGGACAGATCGACCACGAGGCTGGCGATGAGGTCAAGCATGCGTCGCTGTCGGTGGGATAACTCCCCCATAGCTGTCTCAATTGAGACGGCTGAGTCTCAAAAGGAATCTCTCCGGTTTCTTGGCTCTGTAAGGTCGAATATTGCGTGGTCTGTTGCCTTGGCGCGTCCTGTTGTCGCGATCATTGGCCGCCCCAACGTTGGCAAGTCCACGTTGGTCAATCGTCTCTGTCGCAGTCGTGAGGCAATTGTTCACGATGAGCCTGGGGTGACCCGAGACCGCACCTACCAGGACGGCTACTGGGGTGATCGAGAGTTCAAGGTCGTTGATACGGGAGGCCTTGTCTTCGATGACGACAGTGAATTTCTGCCTGAAATTCGAGAGCAGGCCGCTCTTGCTCTTGAGGAGGCCTCAGTCGCGCTGGTGATTGTGGATGGTCAGCAGGGTCTGACCGCCGCGGATGAGTCGATCGCCGATTTCCTGCGCAGCCACCCCTGTCCGACTCTTCTGGCTGTCAACAAATGCGAGTCCCCTGAGCAGGGTTTGGCGATGGCTGGAGAGTTCTGGGGCCTCGGTCTCGGCGAACCGCACCCGATCTCGGCGATTCATGGGGCGGGAACAGGGGAGCTGCTGGATCAGGTGCTCACGTTTCTTCCTCCCAAGGATCAAGAAGGCGATGAAGAGGAGGCCATTCAGATGGCCATTATTGGCCGTCCCAATGTCGGCAAATCCAGCCTGCTCAACGCGATCTGTGGTGAACAGCGTGCCATCGTCAGCCCGATTCGTGGCACGACCCGTGACACGATTGACACCAGCATCGTGCGGGAGAATCGCCCCTGGCGACTGGTCGATACTGCGGGAATACGCCGTCGTCGCAGCGTCAATTACGGGCCTGAATTCTTCGGGATCAACCGTAGTTTCAAGGCCATTGAGCGCAGTGACGTCTGCGTGCTCGTTATCGATGCCCTCGATGGGGTGACGGAACAGGATCAGCGCCTCGCCGGCCGGATCGAAGAGGATGGTCGTGCCTGCGTGGTGGTGGTGAACAAGTGGGATGCGGTTGAAAAAGACAGTCACACCATGACCGCCATGGAAAAGGATTTGCGCGCCAAGCTCTATTTCCTTGACTGGGCTCCGATGCTCTTCACATCAGCTCTGACGGGTCAGCGGGTTGACAGCATCTTTGCGTTGGCAGCCTTGGCCGTGGAGCAGCATCGTCGGCGGGTCAGCACATCGGTCGTCAATGAAGTGCTGAAGGAAGCTTTGAGTTGGCGCAGCCCACCGACCACCCGGGGTGGTCGACAAGGAAAGCTCTATTACGGAACTCAGGTGGCCAGTCGCCCCCCCAGCTTCACCTTGTTTGTCAATGACCCGAAGTTGTTCGGCGACACCTACCGGCGTTATGTCGAGCGACAGATCCGAGAGGGGCTCGGATTTGACGGTTCACCGGTGAAGTTGTTCTGGCGCGGTAAGCAGCAGCGAGATGCTGAGCGGGATCTCGCTCGGCAGCAGAACCGTCAGTCCTGATTGATGGATTGGCTGAGACAGATTCCCATCGGCCAATTCGTCGATGGTTCTGAAAGCTGGCTGCGACGGCTGGATCCGCGCCTCAAGGTGTTCTGGTCTCTGCTGTTTTTGCTAAGTCCGGTGCTGGCCGGTCCCATCTGGCGGTTGTCATTGGTCGCTGGCCTGATGCTGCTCACGTTGTGCAGCGGACTTCCCCCAAGGATCTGGTCACGGTCCTGTCTGATTCTGCTGGTTCTATCCGTGGCCGTGGGTTCCCTCTCTCTGTTGCTGCCGGCGGTGGATCCGCCGCAGGCCTTTGCATTGCGAGATCCCAACGAACTGCCCGGGATTGAACTGGTCACGCCCAGCTGGGATCTGGTCCGCCTGGGTCCTCTGTCGATCGGCCCCCTCACCCTGGGGCCGCTCGTTATCGACCGCGCCTCAGCTCTGCTGGGCCTGCGGACGTCCACTTTGGTGTTCACCGTGATTCACAGCGTCAACCTGGTGCTGATTACGACGGCTCCGGAGGATCTGGTCTGGGCCCTGAGCTGGATGTTGTCTCCTCTGCGCCCGCTCGGGGTTCCGGTCACGCGGTTGAGCTTTCAGTTGCTGCTGGCGTTGCGTTTTCTCCCCCTGGTGCAGGAAGAGCTCCAGAATCTGTTGCGTTCCCTGGTCAGTCGCGCCGTGTCCCTGCGCAAGCTGGGTTTCAAAGCCGCCTTCGGTTTGCTGCTGTCGGTTGGGGAGCGACTGCTGGCCAACATCCTGCTCCGCGCCGAGCAGGGGGCTGATGCCCTTGTGGCTCGCGGTGGAAGAGTGATGCCGCCGGATGATTTCCGCCATGGCTCTGCGCAGAATCAGTCCTCGCCCTGGCTCAATGCTGTGGGCGTCCTGGCGTTGGTGCTGGTGGTGGGGATGAGGGGCAGGTACGGTGCCCACTGATCGCGTGCTGAGGCCATGAGCGCCGAGCGTTATCTCAATCACCCCACCTTCGGGATGCTCTACCTGGTGGCTCCTGCAGGGGAAGGTCGGGACGTCTACGCCACGCTTTATGCCCAGCGGATGTTCTTCCTGGTCACCCTTCAGCCCAGGGGGGCTCAGTTTGAGGTGATTCCTTACCAGGATGCGCGTCATCACGCAGACGTTCACATCAGCCGCTGTCGTCGTGACAAGTCCCCAGACCTGGAGGGTTGGCTGCAGTTGTTTGATCAGACCTTCATCTGATCGCAATGGAGACTGATCTGGAGCAACGCTGGCACGATCTCCAGCGTGACTGGCCTTCAGGGGCCAGGCTTCTCGCCGTCAGCAAAGGTCACCCTGCGGAATCGATCCGGGTGCTGGCCAGCTGCGGACAGCGTGACTTTGGCGAAAGCCGTCTTCAGGAGGCTCTCCCCAAGCTGGATCTACTTGCTGATCTGGGTTTGCGATGGCATTTCATCGGACGACTTCAGAGCAACAAAGTGCGTGGGGTGGTGCGGGCATTCCCCGTGATTCACTCCGTTGATTCCCTGGCTCTGGCGGAGCGGATCTCTCGCATCGCCGGTGAGGAGTCACGGCACCCAGAGATCCTTCTCCAGGTCAAGCTCCGTGAGGATCCAAGCAAAGGCGGATTGTCGGTGAACGAGCTGGAGGGTGCCTGGGATCAGCTTCAGGCGCTTCCGGGGGTCTCGATCACTGGCCTGATGACAATGGCTCCCCAGGCCGCTCCGATGGATGAGCGTCGTGCTCTGTTCCAGGAGTGTCGAGCCCTGGCGACACGCTTCGGCTTGCCGGAGTGTTCGATGGGCATGAGTGGTGACTGGAGGGAGGCCGCAGAAGCCGGAGCCACCTGGTTGCGACTGGGCTCATGCTTGTTCGGTGCCCGATTGCGTCAGGCCAGCTCTCTTTGACTTGCCGCCCCTTGGATGAAACGTTATCCATGGACAGGAATCCCGACCGACGTCGGAGCCATTCCCGAATCCTTCCGTCTCCGTTAAAGAGGTTCTCCAGGTGTCGCTGATTTCCCGTCTTCGTGCTGTTGTCGCAGGTGACGACTACCTCGATGGAGATCTCGACGATCTTGTCTATGACGACGATCAAGCTGAGGCCATGCCTCAGGTCGGACGCTCCGACGCTGGCGCCTTGGCCACCCTTGGTGACAGCAATCCATTCGATCTGAGCGATGAGCTCGGTGGGTCGAAGGTGATCGGCATGCCTGGGATCAGCTCCGCTGCGGCTGAGGTGAATCTGATGGAGCCGCGCAGCTTCGATGAGATGCCCCAGGCCATTCAGGCCCTCCGTGAGCGCAAGACCGTCATCCTCAACCTGACGATGATGGAACCAGATCAGGCTCAGCGGGCCGTTGATTTCGTCGCAGGCGGCACCTTCGCCATCGACGGGCACCAGGAACGCGTCGGCGAGAGCATCTTCCTCTTCGCCCCCAGCTGCGTCACGGTCACCAACACCACGCAGGAGGATGCTTCGTCGCCAACCGTGGTCACACGCGAAGCCGATGTCGCGGAGTCGGAAACGGCGGCTCCATCTCCGGCCTGGGGATCTGAAGCCCTCTGAAATCCTTGCCTGAGCCCAACTCCCGTCCTGAACCCGAGATTGGCGTGATTGGCCTTGGCCGCATGGCCAGGGCCATTCTCTTGCCCCTGATTGAGAGCGGTGATCTTGCCGCTGACAAGTTGGTGGCCACCGTCGCCCGCGCCAGCTCTGTGGAGGATCTCAACAGCAGCTGGCCTGAGGGACTGCGGGCCTATGTCGCAGGTTCAGCCGGGTCAGAGCTCGTCTGGCAGGCCCCCATGCAGCTTCTGGGGATCAAGCCTCAACAGGTGGATGCCCTGGCTGAGACGGCTCCCGAGGTGGATCACCAACCGTTGTTGATCTCTGTTCTGGCAGGGGTCACCTTGGATCGGCTTCAACGCCTGTTTCCCGGTCATCGCTGTGTCCGTGCCGTTCCGAATACCCCAGCGCTGGTTGGCGCCGGTCTGACCGCACTGGCCTGGGGACGTGGTGTGACCCCCGATCAGCAGCTTCAGGTCAAGGCTTTGTTCGCCTCGGTGGGTGACGTCCTTGAGCTGCCTGAAGACAAGCTCGATGCCTTCCTGGCCCTGACCTCATCAGGCCCGGCGTTCATTGCCCTCGTGGCGGAAGCGATGGCTGATGGAGCTGTGGCTGCGGGTCTCGCCCGTGATCTGGCCCATCACCTGGCCCATCGCACCCTGGCCGGCACCGCTGAACTTCTGCATCAGCGCGCGCTGCATCCAGCGGTGCTCAAGGACATGGTCAGTTCCCCTGCAGGGACGACCATCGCAGGCCTGCGGGCCCTGGAACGCGGAGCAGTCCGTTCTGCCCTGATCGAGGCGGTGGTGTGTGCGGCGGAGCGCAGTCGCGAGCTGGCCTGAGCTCAGGCCACCATGGATTCCACCGCCAACAATTCGCTGTAGAGGCGTTCGATTGAGTCGATGTTGCGTTCGATCGTGTAGCGCTCCAGCACCCGTTGTCGGGCACGGCGCCCCAACTCGGCCGTCAACACGGGTTGATCCCTGAGGACCGGCAGAAGGGTTCTCAGCTGGGTCGTCACCCCCTGGGTACTCATCACAATGCCGGCACCACCGGCCAGCACCTCTCCATCGGCCCCTGCATCCGTGGCCACGCAGGCGGTTCCGCAGGCCATGGCCTCCAGCAGTGCCAGTGACAGGCCTTCGACCAGGCTCGGAAGCACAAAAACCTCAGCGCATTGCAGCAGCGCCACTCGGGTGGCCTGGTCTGGTTCGTGCCCCCACCAGAGCACATCCTCTGCGCTGAAGCTGTTCTGGAGGGTGGAGCACAGAGGCCCGTCTCCGACGATGACCAGCCGGCAGCCCTGAGGTTGAACCAGTCTCCAGGCCCGAAGCAGGGCCTCCACATTTTTTTCGGTGGCAATGCGTCCCATGTAGAGGAACACCCGTTGGGAGCCAAGCCGTTGCCGCACCTGACGGTTCAACAGCGTGTCGGCGCCCGTGGTCGTCGGGGTCCATCGACGCTGATCGACTCCATTGGGAATCACCGCAAGGCGATCCCGGGGGACGCCAAGCCGCACCAGGACATCGGCCTGCAGCTGGGAGAAGACAATCACCCGGTCGTAGCGAGCCAGGAATGGTGCGTAGAGCTGATAGGTGAGTTGCTGGGTCCCGGCAGTGAGATTGCGCAGGCCCGCATCAAACGGCGGGTGAAACGTGGCCACCAGCGGAACCTTCAGCTGTTGGCACAGCTCAGGCAAGCGGAAATCAAGCGGCGACAGGGTCAGGCTGGCGTGGACGACGTCCGGTCTGATGCGCTCGAGCGATTCGCGCAGTTCCCGTTGCGCGCCGGGAGAGGGAATGGTGTAAACCTGCGATTTGACCAGGTACGGAAGGCTGACGTCTGGGTCGTTGGCCAGCAGTGACGTGCTGCCGCGCTCCGGGCTGCGGGGGTTGTCGAAATGGATGAAGTGGGTCTGATGACCCCGTTCCCGCAACAGCTCTGTGGTTGTCAGCCCATAGGACACGTTCCCGCAGAACGGTGATTTCTTCCCCAGCCAGGCGATTTGCGCCAAACGATTGATGGCCTATCAGGCGAGTGGAAAAGCTAGCAGCGTTGCCAGGGCTTCTCGATGACGGCCGCCAGACAGGCGAGCGCCGCCAGCAAGAGCAGCACAGGCTGCAGACCAAACCGGCTGACCAGTGTCCCGGCCATCACCAGCGGCAGGCTCAGGGCGATGTTGATCAGGTTGTTCTGAAGGCCGAAGACGCGGCCACGTTCATGCTCGGGCGTGTCTTCCTGGATGGTCGTCTGCGCCGGGATCGCTACCAGGGCCGCCCCCACTCCCAGAATTCCGCAGAGGGTCAGGGTGAAGCTCAGCGAGCCGCGGAGCTGGCTCAGCAGCACAAGGGTCCAGGTGATCGTTGCGAGACCTGTTGCCGTCAGGCGACGGCGGCTGAAGCGATGTCCCAGCTGGGCAATCGCCACGGCTCCGATGGCCAGGCCGACGCCGGTCATGGCCAGAAGGGATCCGAACCCTGAGGGGCCGAGGCTGTTGATCAGTGCGGCGAGCTGCAGAGCCAGGACGTAGAGAGCGGCCAGCAGGCTGTAAAGCAGGACCAGATGGATCATGGCGCCACGAACGCTCGGGACCGTGCGCAGGACCTGGAGCCCTTCACCGATCTCTGACCAGACCGACCGAGAGGACGGTGCTTTCTCGTGTTCCTTGAGTCTCAGCGTCACCAAGCTCAAGGCGGCGCAGCCGTAACAGGCCGGAAGCAGAAGGAATTCGCCACCGTTGATGCCGATGGAAGCGAACAGAGCGTGGAGGGCGCGAAGGATGGGTTCGCCCAGAGCGAAGCCCACAATCGTCGCCCCCATGCTCGTGGCTTGATACAGCGAATTCGCGGCCAGCAGGTGCTCCCCGGGCACGACCATCGGGATCGTGGCCTGCTCCGATGGCGCGAAAAACTGGGTGAGGATCGATTCCAGGAACGTCATCAGGATCAGTCCCCAGTAACCCCAGGGCAGACCGAACCAGACCGGACCGGGCAGCAGACAGATCGGTGCCAGCAAGACGAGCAGGGCACGGAGGGCATTGGATGCCACCATCACTCGACGCTTGGGCCAGCGATCCGCCCAGACGCCGGCGACCATGCCCAGTGCCATGGCCGGAACAGTGTTTGCGACAAAGATCCCGGTGGCAAGCAGGGTGATCACCTGGGTGCGGGTGGTGATGTCCATGCGGATGGCGGAGGCCACGTCCGCCAGGGCACCACTGTTCCCCGCCGTCAGCATCAGGTGCTGATCGATCAGGAAGACCATCAGCACGATGTAGAACTTGTCCGCCAGCTGGGAAAAGATCTGGCCAAGCCAGAGCTTGCGGAAGTTGTTCAGGCGCAGCACGGCCTGAAGGCCTCGTCCACCCTCCGGATTGTTTCCAGTTGGCAGGGCGGGTTCTGGGGTTGTCAGGCTCGGACCGCTCAAGACCTTTCTGCGTCGCGGCCATGATGGCTCACGCCGTTGTCAGAACGGCCTCCCGCAACATGGCCAGGGCGCGGCTTCGACGGGGGAGATGCGTGCGTACCCAGATTTCAATCACCGCCAGCAGCCGCAGCCAGACCGTCTGAGGTCCCATCAGCTCACCGTTGCGACGTCGGGGCAGCTCCGGTCGTGTCAGCCGCTGCAGCAGAGCCAGTTCCGATGGATTCAGGGTCATGGCTGCCCCGGGTTGGACATCGATGGCGAACCCGTCCTCCGGCAGCAGGCTGCAACGCCAGTCCCATTGGCCCAGGGGTGGTTCCAGAGCCGTACCGCTGAGACAACAGGCCTGCCATGGCAGGCCGTAGCCACCGAGTGTGAGCAGATGCACCGCTGCTTGAACGGTGGATGCCAGTACGAGGTCAGTGTCCTCGGCGTACTGCTCCAGCCGTTCGAGATGCAGCAGCACTGTGGTCAGAAGGCCCTCGATGGGGTCATCGGCCGCCAACAGCAAGCAGAGGTCGCAGAGTGCCTGAGCTGCGGCGAGGGTTTCAAGCTGTCGTCCGAGACGGGAGTAGCTGCGCTTCACCTTGAGCTGGCGCACCCGTGACAATCCCCGTCCGCCTCCGACCTGCAGCTCCAGCAGGGTCAGCGGTGCTGCGGCCGCAAGACTGCTTTTGGGTCGTCGTGCACCTGGGACGGCCAGACGGGTGACTCCCTCGCTGTCACTCAGCAGGCTGAGAAGGCGGTCGTGTTCCCCCAGGGGACCGACCTTGAGCGCCAGTCCGGACAGCCGACGTTCCGCCATTCAGCCAAGGGGCCTGCGAAGGTCGTTCAACAATCGGGGCGCACTGCTGGTCCCCAGCAGATCGGCGCCGGCATCCACCAGATCCAGCACCAGATCAAGTTGATGAATGCCCCCCGCCGCCTTGATGGCGCATCGATTGCGGCAGAGCAGTTTCAGCTGGCGAATCTGGTCCGGATGGCAGGCCGGTCCAAAGCCATTGCCCGTCTGGACCCCGACGGCACCGGCGTCGATCGATGCCTCCACAGCCAGACTCAGCTGCTCGTCATCAAGCCGCGTCATGTCCAGGATCACCCTCAACGGCAGGCCCAGGTCACAAAGGCTGGCGAGTTCCTCAGCAAACCGCCCGGCCTCCTGATTCGCCAGGGCTTGAAAGTCCGGAACGACGTCCAGTTCCTGAGCGCCATGGCTGGCGGCCCATTCCGCTTCCGAGCGTTTCAATTCGGCAGGAATGGCTCCGAAGGGAAAGCCGATGACGGCGACCAAGACCGGACCGGCATCGGTTCCACCCAGGCGGTCCCTCAGCAGGGGGAGATGGCTCAGGGTTGTGCTGATCGCACGCACCTGTTCCTGTCGACCGGCGTCACAGAGTTCGAGCAGAGACTCCCGATTCAGCAGTGGGTCAAGAATCGCTTGATCCAACAGCGGCGGCAGATCGGGAGTGTCCTTGGCGTGATCGGCCATTGCGTCGGAGAACGTCCTGCGGGACGGGTCAGTCCCGCGCCTGAATCACACCGTATCCGCCGTGATTGCGGCGATAGATCACCTGCAGGTCGCCGCTTTCGCTGTCGCGGAACAGAAAGAAGTCGTGGTCGATCAGGTCCAGCTGTCGTCGAGCCTCCTCGAGTCCCATCGGTGGCATGGCGAAGTATTTGCGCCGGACGGCTGGTTCCGGCAAGGCCGCTTCCTTGCCGCTCAACAGCGACGCATCCACCTGGCCATCGTCCATGACCGCCTCTGTTGCCGGGGTCTCACTAGCGCTGTGACCGTGGCTGTGGTGATGATCGCTGTGGCGTTCTTTCCACTTGCGCAGCTGCCGCGCCAGCTTCCCTGCAGCGAGATCAATGCTGGCGTAAAGGTTTTCGCTGCGTTCCTGGGCACGGATCACCGTTCCGTTGGCGAAGACCGTGACTTCGGCGGTCTGTTGTGGAACCCGGGGATTACGGGCAACCGACAGATGAACATCGGCTTCTCTGACCGCATCACCAAAATGCTGAATGGCCCGGTCGAGTTTGGTCTGGGTGTAATCCCGTAGTGCCGGCGTGACCTCGAGGTTGCGACCATGGATCAGCAATTTCATGCTTTGCTCCTGTGCCGGTTGTTATCGGCAACCTAGTGACGGGCTGCGCTCAGGAACACCCTCGACGCGCAATTCTTTTTGAGCCGTCCGCTCCGGTTGGTTTCGACACGGCTTGGCAGCAACAGCGCCGGTGGCAGCAACGTCTGATGGAAGACCCATCGGCGCCTGAAGCGGTCTGGTTTCTGGAACATCCGGCCTGTTACACCCTCGGTCGTGGCGCGGTGCTGGACCATCTCCATTTTGATCCGGCGGCCCCGCCGGCCCCACTGCATCGCATCGACCGGGGCGGGGAGGTCACCCATCACCTGCCCGGGCAGTTGGTGGTCTATCCCGTGCTGGATCTGCGGCGCCATCAGCCTGATCTGCACTGGTACCTGCGCGAGCTGGAGCAGGTTCTGATCGATGTGATGGCCGAGCTGGGATTGCAGGGTGAGCGCGTGTCCGGCTTGACGGGACTCTGGCTCGACGGCTGCAAAGTGGCAGCGATCGGCGTTGGCTGTCGACGTTGGATCACCCAGCATGGGATGGCTCTGAATGTGAGTTGTGCCATGGAGGGGTTCGCTCAGATCACTCCGTGTGGCCTGGTCGGCCGCCGTGTCGGTCGTCTGAGTGATTGGCTTCCGGGGCTGACCATCGCTGAGGTGCAGCCACTGGTGCGGCTGGCCCTCGCCCGTCGGTTTGGGCTGGCTTGGACCGCGGAGTCGTGATAGGCCTGAGCCGAGTGATGCCTCGTCTCGGATGACCGCCAGCTGGACCCCAACAGTCCGGGAGCAGGATGCGCTTCAACGACACCAGTCCATTGCATCCCTGAAGCGGGTCGATGCCGTCTGGATCGGTCTGGCTAACCGTCACGGCACGGTGACGGCGCTCGACGCTCCCCATGCCACCCATCCCGAGCGTCTGAGTTTCGCTGACCTCGCCCAGCGCATTGCCACAGCTGCCGCTGCCTTCCAAGCGCATGGGGTGGCAGAGGGGGACGTGGTGGCCTTGTTCTCCGAGAACAGTCCGCGCTGGCTGGTGGCTGATCAGGGGTTGATGCGTGCGGGGGCCGCCGATGCCGTCCGTGGGGCATCGGCTCCTGTCGAGGAGCTGCGTTACATCCTTGAGGATTCCCAGGCCACAGCCCTTGTTGTCCAGAACGCTGAGCTCTGGGGACGCCTGGCGCTGAGCCCTGAGCAACGGTCGACTCTGACCCTTGTCCTTCAACTGGAAGGGACACCCGCCGACGGCGTGGTCGGCTGGGAGGAGTTCCTGGCCAGCGCCGCGGGACGCTCACCGGTTGAGACCGCCTCAGATGACGGGGCGGTCGCCACCATCCTTTACACATCAGGAACCACCGGGCGCCCCAAGGGTGTTCCCCTGACCCATCGCAATCTGCTGCACCAAATGCGATCGCTGGCCTGCGTGGCCTATCCGTCACCGGGTGATCCCGTCCTGAGCGTGCTGCCGATCTGGCATGCCTACGAACGCAGTGCCAGCTACTACTTCCTGTCCTGTGGCTGCACGCAGACGTACACGACCATCAAGCAGCTCAAAAAGGATCTGCCACGGGTGCGCCCGATCGCGATGGCCACGGTGCCGCGGCTCTGGGAAGCCGTTCAAGCGGGCTTTGAGGACGTGGTCAAGACGTTTCCACCCTCCCGTCAGCGCCTGTTACGGGCGGCCCTCGCCAACAGTGCTGCGCAGCGCCGGGCCCTGAGAACTGCCCGCGCTCTTCTGCTCGAGCCGGTGTCTGCAGTGGATCGTCTCAAAGGCGGGCTGGAGGCCAGCCTGCGCTGGCCGGGGCATGCACTGGCTTCAGCCTTGATCTGGCCGAAGCTTCGTCGCCAGTTGAGCGGTGGTCAGCTGAAGTACCCGATCAGTGGGGGTGGTGCGATCGCTCCGCACGTCGATGCCTTCTTCGAGGCGGTGGGCATTGAACTTCTTGTCGGTTATGGACTCACCGAGACCAGTCCAGTGGTGAGTTGCCGCCGTCCATGGCGCAACATTCGGGGAAGTTCAGGTCTGCCGATGCCGGAGACGGACTTTCGGATCGTTGACCCCGAAACGGGCGTCGCTCTGGGATGGCGTCAGCGCG
>JBGKDR010000334.1:0-2152 GCA_042954225.1 Parasynechococcus sp. | reverse complement strand
GGCGTGGCGCGTCTGCGCCGGCTTGGCCTGGATGCCCTGCAGCCGCGGATCAGCCCAGGCGCCAAGGTGCTCGACCTCTGCTGCGGCAGCGGGGAAGCCGCAGCACCCTGGCTGGAGGCGGGCTTTGCCGTCACCGGACTTGACCTCTCCCCGCGGGCTCTGGACCTGGCCGCGCAGCGTCACCCCGCCATGGAACGGGTGGAGGGCTTGGCCGAGGATCCCCCTTTGGCCGACGGAGGCTTCAGCGCGATTCAGCTGAGCGTGGCCCTGCATGAATTCCCACGCGCGGAGCGGGATCAGGTGCTGCGCAGCTGCTTGCGGCTGCTGGAGCCGGGGGGATGGCTGGTGATTGTCGATCTGCACCCCGCCGGCCCATGGCTGCGCCTGCCGCAACAGTTGTTCTGTGCGCTGTTTGAAACCGACACGGCCACCGCCATGCTGGAGGACAACCTGATCGCTCAGCTACAGAGCATCGGCTTCGAGGCAGTTCAACAGGAACTGCTGGCCGGACGCGCTCTGCAGCGGATCAGCGCCCAACGCCCCTGAATGCCATGAGCAACCCCCTCGATACCAGCGCCGCTGACCTCGGGATGGGCGGCCATCTGGCGCCGGAAAAGGACGAGGCGGGGTACCGCAAACGAATGGAGCGGCGCCAGGAGGTTCAGCGCCAGCGTGTGGAGGAGCGCAACAAGGAAAAAGGTCTGGTCCTGGTGTTCACCGGACAGGGGAAGGGAAAAACAACAGCCGCCCTTGGCCTGGTGCTGCGCACCCTCGGCCATGGTGAACGCGTGGCCGTGGTGCAGTTCATCAAAGGTGGCTGGGAGCCTGGAGAGGCCCGAGCGTTGAAAGCTTTCGGTGAGCAGGTGGCCTGGCACGCTCTGGGCGAAGGCTTCACCTGGGAGACCCAGGATCGCCAGCGGGATCAACAACTGGTGGAAGCCGCCTGGGAGACCGCTCTGAGCTACCTGCGTGATCCAGCGATCAAGTTGGTGGTGCTCGATGAAGTGAATGTGGCGCTCAAGCTCGGCTACATCGACCCCGAGACCGTTCTCAAGGGTCTGTCCGAGCGACCGGAGCTGACCCATGTCGCCCTGACCGGACGCGGTGCACCCCCTGCTCTGGTGGACCAGGCTGACCTGGTAACCGAGATGACCTTGGTGCACCATCCCTTCCGGGAGCAGGGGGTGAAAGCGCAGCCAGGCATTGAATTCTGAAGGCTGAGCCAGCGCTCAGGATTGCTGAAGGTCCTGCTGCAGATGGCGCGTGGCATCGGTCAGGACTGTGAGCCCACTGACCAACAGGGCCCGATACACAACAGGATCACGCCAGCAGGAGGGGTCCTCACTGGCGCGCTGCAGTGCCGACAGGGTGAGGCGAGCCATCACGCCGCTTTGGGAGCTGTCGGACTGATTCATGACACCAGGCTCGTTGCCCCATTCAAGCGAGGGACAGGAGGCTTGGCCAGCGCTTGCTACTGTCAAACGGATCTGGACCGTTGATGACCTACACACGCGTCCTGCTGAAGCTCAGCGGCGAAGCTCTGATGGGATCTCAGGGTTACGGCATCGATCCCGCCATCGTCCATTCCATTGCCGCTGATGTGGCGGATGTGGTGGCCGGAGGCACCGAACTGGCGATCGTTGTGGGTGGCGGCAACATCTTCCGCGGCCTCAAAGGTTCCGCCGCCGGCATGGAGCGGGCCACGGCCGACTACGTCGGCATGCTGGCCACGGTGATGAATGCCATCACCCTTCAGGACGGACTGGAGCGGGCCGGTGTGCCCACCCGGGTGCAGACCGCCATCGCCATGCAGGAGGTGGCCGAGCCCTACATCCGCCGCAAGGCGATGCGCCATCTGGAGAAAGGCCGGGTGGTGGTGTTCGGGGCGGGTTGCGGCAACCCCTTCTTCACAACCGACACCACGGCCGCCCTTCGCGCGGCAGAGATCAATGCCGATGTGGTGTTCAAGGCCACGAAGGTGGACGGTGTGTACGACAAGGACCCCGCCAAACACCCCGATGCCATCAAGCACGACCACCTGACCTTTCAGCAGGTGCTGAGCGGGGAACTGGCCGTGATGGACAGCACTGCCATCGCTCTTTGCAAGGACAACAACATCCCGATCGTGGTCTTCAATCTGTTTGAAGCTGGC
>JBGKDR010000333.1:0-3987 GCA_042954225.1 Parasynechococcus sp. | reverse complement strand
CGCTTCCAGGGGTCGTGATGCATCGCTTCTGGCAGCGACGGCGCATTCCACTGTCATGGATGTTGCTGACCCGCCAACCGGTGAGGCTGCTGGTGGCCCTCGCCGGGATCAGCTTCGCGGGAATCCTGATGTTCATGCAGCTGGGATTTCGGGATGGCCTCTTTGACGCCAGCGTCACCATCCACCGGATGTTTGATGCTGACCTCGTTCTGATCAGTCCAAGGTCGACCAGTTCGGTTCGCATGGCGGACTTCCCACGTCGCCGCCTGATCCAGACCCTTGCTGACCGCGACGTTGCCGGGATTTCTTCCGTGCATTGGGGCTTGATGCTCTGGAAAAACCCGGAGACGCGACGGAACCGCCCGATCCTCGCCCTGGGGTTCAACCCCGACGACCCGTTCTTTGTTCCCGGCGCGCTTCCCGCCGAGGCCCGAGCCTTGAAACAAAAAGGCCGCATCCTGTTTGATCAGCTGTCGCGACCGGAGTTCGGGCCGATCGCGGATTGGTTTCGCGATGGCCGCACGGTTGAGACGGAAATCGCTGGCAACCGTGTCCGTGTGGCCGGTCTGGTCAGCCTTGGAACGAGTTTTGGTGCCGATGGAAATCTGGTCACCAGCAGCGAAACCTTTCTCGATCTCCAACCGGGTAAGCCCGCTGGTGCGATTCAGGTCGGGCTGATTCGCCTGAAGGCGGGCACTGATCCGGAGCTCGTGCGTCAGCGGTTGGAGCAGCGATTACCCAGTGATGTCTCGGTGTTCACCAAGCAGGGCTTCATCGATTTCGAGCAGAACTACTGGAGAACCAGCACATCGATCGGCTTCATCTTCACCCTCGGTGCAGCCATGGGATTCGTTGTGGGTTGCGTGATCGTTTACCAGGTCCTTTACACCGATGTCAGTGAGCATCTGCCCGAGTACGCAACCCTGATGGCGATGGGCTACCGCATCAGTCACCTCCTCGGAGTGGTGATCCGTGAGGGCTTTTATCTCGCCGTGATGGGGTATTTGCCGGCCTATGCCGCGGGTCAGGCCTTGTACTGGTTTGTGCGGGACGCCACGCGTTTGCCGGTTGGCATGAATGCCATCCGCGCCACGACGGTTTTCCTGATGATCCTGGTGATGTGCATGCTGTCATCGCTGCTGGCGATGCGTCGCCTGGTGGATGCGGATCCCGCGGAGATCTTCTGATGAAGGACGCAGCGGTTCACATTCAGGGGTTGTCCCACAGCTTCGGTCGCGGTGCGATGAGGCGGCAGGTGCTCAAGGACATTGCCCTGAGCATTGCGCCAGGGGAAGTGGTGCTGCTGACCGGGCCATCGGGCTGTGGCAAGACCACTCTTCTGACCTTGATCGGTGCCCTGCGCACGGTCCAGGTCGGCTCGGTTGAGGTTCTTGGCCAGCGTCTCGATGGTGCAGGTCGCCGCCAGCGTCAGCAATTGCGTCGTCGCATCGGAATGATTTTTCAGGGCCACAACCTGTTGCGTTGTCTGACGGCCGAGCAGAACGTTCAGATGGGCTCTGATCTGCTTCCCAATCTCAGCTACCGCGCGCGCCGTGATCAGGCCCGCGAGTGGTTGCGATCGGTGGGCCTGGCGGATCATCTGGGCAGCCTTCCCCATGATTTGTCCGGAGGGCAGAAGCAACGCGTCGCGATTGCCCGTGCTCTGGCGGCGAAGCCCAATCTGCTTCTGGCGGATGAGCCAACCGCCGCTCTCGACAGCGTCACAGGACGGGAAGTTGTTGAGTTACTCCGACGTCTGGCCCGTGAACAATCCTGTGCCGTGTTGATGGTGACCCACGACCCGCGAATTGTGGATGTCGCCGATCGCCTGCTTCAGATGGAGGATGGATCTCTTCTTCAGGCTGTTCAGTAAACTGAATTGACGTGATCCTCCTTTGACTCGCGAATGGCCAAGCGCAGAAATCTGAAGAAAGAAAAGCAGGAGCGCAACCGCGCCTATGCCCGCAAGTTCAAGAAGCGGAAGATGCGCAATGACGGCCGCGGCGAAGGCGCTGGCAATGGCGTGACCGGTACCGCCAACAACGGTGGTGCTGCTGACTGATTCCAGTCACCAGGTTCTGAATCAAAGGGGAGCACGGCTCCCCTTTTTTGTGGTCAGTAGGGTTTTAGACCCCGTTCAGGGAGCGTTTCGCGATGTGGATCAGCGTTGTCATTCCGACGTACAACCGCCTCCCGATTCTTGAGAAGTGCCTGCGTGCACTCGAATCACAACGGCTGAGTGATGCCCTCGAAGGGTTCGAGGTGGTGGTGGTCGACGACGGGTCCACGGATGGAACCGTCGATTGGCTCCATCACCGCCAGGACGAGTTTCCCCATGTGCGGCTTGTTCAGCAGGAGCACGGCGGACCGGCCGAGGGGCGCAACCGCGGCGTGCACCATGCCCGCGGTGATGTGATCGTTTTCATCGACAGCGATCTGGTGGTCACCGAAGGCTTCCTTGTGTGCCATGCCCAGGCCCTGCAGCGGTCATGGCAGCAGCGGGGTGATCGTCTCTGCTTCACCTACGGGGCCGTTGTCAACACTGCTGATTTCGAGGACCCCACCCGCGAGCGGCACAAACTCAGGGACTTGTCCTGGGCGTATTTCGCCACGGGCAATGTGGCGATCGATCGCGAGGTTCTCGAGGCGTCTGGCCTGTTTGACACCGGTTTCCGTCTCTATGGATGGGAGGACCTCGAACTGGGCGAACGCCTGCGCCGGATGGGTGTGGTGCTGGTGCGGTGCCCCGAGGCAGTTGGCTATCACTGGCACCCGGCCCTGCGTCTGGATCAGATTCCGGATCTCGTTCGCGTGGAACGGGAGCGCGCAAAGATGGGTTTGGTGTTCTACCGGAAGCATCCAACCCGCCGGGTCCGCTACATCATTCAGTTCACCTGGTTGCATGTGCTCCTCTGGGAGCTGTTGACCCTTGGGGGCGTTCTCAATGAACGTTCACTGCGTCCACTGCTGGCCTGGTTGATCCGTCGAGGTCAGCAGGGGCTCGCAATGGAGTTGCTTCGGCTTCCTCTCAACCGCATCAGTGTCCGGGCGATGGTCAGGGAGGCCAGAACCCAGGGGATGACACCGTCGTTTTGATACCTTCTTAGGGTTCTTTCACACCGCACACCTGCCCGTTTCGGGTGATCGTTGATTGCATCAGATCGATTGATCGGATGCTTCACGGCCCTGGCAGGTGGAGGCGAACCCGAAACCCACAACATGGCTGTCGTCACTCTCGCCGAAATGATGGAGGCGGGTGCTCACTTTGGGCACCAGACCCGTCGTTGGAATCCCAAGATGTCGCGCTACATCTATTGCGCGCGCAACGGCGTTCACATCATTGATCTCGTGCAGACCGCTGTCTGCATGAACAACGCGTACAAGTGGGTGCGTTCTGCTGCCCGCAGCGGCAAGCGTTTTCTGTTTGTGGGCACCAAAAAGCAGGCTTCCGAAGTGGTGGCTCTTGAAGCTGCTCGCTGCGGTGGTGCCTACGTGAACCAGCGTTGGCTGGGCGGCATGCTCACCAACTGGACCACCATGAAGGCCCGGATCGACCGTTTGAAAGATCTGGAGCGGATGGAATCCAGTGGCGCGATTGCCATGCGTCCCAAGAAAGAAGCCGCCGTGCTTCGTCGTGAACTTGAGCGTCTCCAGAAATATCTGGGTGGCCTCAAGAACATGCGCCGTCTTCCCGATGTGGTGGTCCTCGTGGATCAGCGTCGTGAAACCAACGCCGTGCTTGAAGCACGCAAGCTTGATATTCCCTTGGTGTCCATGCTGGACACCAACTGCGACCCCGACCTCTGCGAGGTGCCCATTCCTTGCAATGACGACGCCGTTCGTTCTGTTCAGCTGGTGCTCAGCCGCCTTGCCGACGCGATCAACGAAGGTCGTCACGGTTCCAATGATCAGCGTGGCGACGACGGCCAGGGCTGATCGACTCCATTTCTGATGTTTTGCCGCCCTCCTGTAGTCACACAGGAAGGC
>JBGKDR010000332.1:0-1212 GCA_042954225.1 Parasynechococcus sp. | reverse complement strand
GGATTGGCCTTGTCAAAGGCTTCTAGAGCCCGTTTCGACTGCTCAAGCGCCTGAAGTTGACCATCGAGGCCACCCCCGAAGGTGTCGATGACAAACCGTCCCAGGTCTGCAGCAAGTCCGGGAGCCTCACCATCCAGAAGGTCCTGCTGTTGAAGTTGCCGAGCAGCATCAAGCAACCAAGGCAGATCGAGTGCACGGGCGGCCAACCCACCTTGCAGCGCCCCGCCGGGCTGCCCCGTGAGCTCAATACTGACGCTGCTGTCATCCTCGGTGTCCGGTGTCAGCAGTCCGGAGAGCTGAAAGCGATTGTTGCGGAGTCCAGCCTTGGCCTCGATTTCAGCAACTCGAATGCCGCGATAGCTGGGAGCCTCTAGCTGAACGGAGCCATCCAGGGAGAGTGGGTCCAAGGCCAGAGATCCTGCGCCCGTGAGTGCACCCACGACAGGATCAAACCGCGTGCTGGCCTGCGACTGGACCTGCAGACCATCGAGGGGGAACTGACTGGCCTGCCAGCGGACCATCCCGGAGGTCCCACGCATGGTCAGTGAACCGTCCTGCCGATCCAGACGCAGCGACCCTGATCGCGTCTCAGGTGCCAAGGTTGCTTTGAGACGTGCAGCTGAGCTTGGATTCACTGCCGCCAGATTGAGCGACAGCACTGAGCGCATGGTTCCGTTCAAGCGGCCATCCCACTGTTCAGGGAGGCGCACAGCCGCAACACGCGGGTGATCGATCTCGAGTGCGAGATCAGGTTGAAGATCGGAAAGCGGGCCGGACACCCGTCCGCGCATCGAGGCCTGGCCACCGAGTTCCACGCCGAGGAGCCCGCTCAGGCGATCGAGATCAAAGCGAGACAGCGCCAGATCGGCCTCAAGATCTCCGGATTGGAAAGCTCCACCAGCCATGGTGACCGGCCATTCCAACCTGGCCTGCAGCGGTGGACTGTCAAAGCTCTCAACCCGCACCAGCCCGTCCTCCGCTGACCAGCTGGAACGCAATATCCAGCTGTCCAGGAGAGGGCTGCTCTCCTGCTGAAGGCCCAGGCGGAGCTGAGGCGTGCTCAACGTTCCATCCAGTCGAAGATCACCTTGGACAGAGCCAGCGGTTCCCAGCAACTCACGGAGAACAGGGCTACCGGACCAGAACGAAGGAGCGGCCTTAAAAACCCGGCTGCGGATGGACAACTGGGGAAACACTTGCCCGCCCAACTCC
>JBGKDR010000331.1:0-1455 GCA_042954225.1 Parasynechococcus sp. | reverse complement strand
ACGCCGGTGACACCGCTGGGAATGCCGACCACCAGACGGGGCGCCATGATGCCGCGGCCTTCATTGCCCTTGGTGATGAAGGTTTTGAGCATCTGCTCCGCCGCATCGAAATCAGCGATCACACCGTCGCGGAGCGGTCGTACGGCACGGATGTTTCCGGGCGTGCGGCCCAGCATCAGCTTCGCTTCATCGCCGACCGCGAGGGTGGCATTGCGCTCAAGATCCAGAGCCACCACCGAGGGCTCCTGGAGAACGATGCCCCGACCCGAGACGTAGATCAGCGTGTTGGCTGTACCAAGGTCGATGCCAATGTCCCGCGACAGCTGAAAACGACGGAAAAACACGGACAGCGAACCAGGCCGGCGAATCATAGGTGCGTTCCTTAGAGCTGCCTGTTACAGCCGCCGGACACGGTGGAACTCTCCTCAAGCAGCCACCAAAGCCGTGGCGCATCATTGACCTATCACCAGGAGAACAACAGTTATGGGCGTGAATTCCGTGACTCTCGTCGGCCGTGCCGGTCGGGACCCCGAAGTCCGCTATTTCGAGTCGGGCAGCGTTGTCGCGAACCTGACCATCGCCGTCAACCGTCGCAGCCGCGACGATGAACCCGACTGGTTCAATCTCGAGATCTGGGGCAAGCAGGCGCAGGTCGCCGCCGACTACGTCCGCAAGGGATCCTTGCTCGGGATCATCGGCAGCTTCAAGCTGGATCGCTGGACAGACCGCAACAGTGGCGAAGAGCGCAGCAAGCCCGTGGTGCGGGTGGACCGGCTCGAACTGCTCGGCTCGAAGCGTGACAACCAGGAGGCCAGTGCCAACTTCGGCGGTGGCGGCCAGATGGCCGACGAGGAGATTCCCTTCTGAGGCCTGCCCGCGCTGATATCAGTCTGCGGATTGACGGCGACGCCAGATCCGCAGGCCGAGCCAGATGGCACCGGCCAGAACAGCCACCACCAGACCGACCTTGACCACTTTGGAGACAGGGTCAATCCAGAGTTCAACGTTGTTGTAGCCCTCACCGAGCACCATGCCGGCGAGGGTGAGCAACAGGGTCCAGATCAGGCTGCCGGCCGTGGTCCAGAGCAAGAAAGGAGTGAGGGGCATCAATTCAATGCCCGCCGGCACCGAAATCAGCGTGCGGATGCCCGGCACCAGACGCCCCCAGAACACCAGAGCGGTGCCGTAGCGGCTGAACCAACGCCGGCTGCGCGCCAGCTCATCCGGGCTGATCCCGATCCAACGGCCATGGCGACTCAGCCATTGCTCGATGCGCTCTTCGTTGATCAGGCGACCGATGCCATACCAGGGCAACGCACCCAGAACGGTGCCAAGCAGTCCGGCCAACACGACAGGGACGAGCGCCAACTGGCCCTGCTGCACATAAAAGCCCCCCAGAGGCATGATCAGCTCCGAGGGGATCGGGGGGAACAGGTTTTCCAGAAACATCGCCGC
>JBGKDR010000330.1:0-1050 GCA_042954225.1 Parasynechococcus sp. | reverse complement strand
GGATCAGCCCAGCCCCCCTCGTCCACGCTCCAGTGGTGTGTTGCTGCACCCCACGGCACTGCCAGGCAGTCCTGTCTGCGGCAGCTTCGGTGAACCATCACGTCGCTGGCTGCAGCTGCTGGCTGACCATGACATCGGTGTATGGCAAATGCTGCCCCTCGCCCCGCCTGATCCCACCGGTTCGCCCTATAGCTCCCCCTCCTGCTTTGCTCTAAACCCCTGGTGCCTCGACGCCGAGGATCTGGCTGCGGAGGGGTTCATCTCCGGGGATCAGCTGGCCGCTCTTCCAGGCGCGGATGCTCCACGCACGGACGTCGGCGCCCTGTCGTTTGATCTGGCGAGGGCTCGCAGTGCAGCGTTATCGGAGGCCTTGCTTCAGTCCTGGGCTCAACAGGATGAAACGCGTCAACAGGCCTTCGAGGAGTGGTGCGGCCAACAGCGTTGGCTGGAGGACCATGTGCGTTATCGCGTCCTCCACGATCAGCATCAACAACCCTGGTGGAACTGGCCGAGTCCGCTGGCTCAGCACCAGAGCAAGGCCCTTGAGGACTGGGCAGCGGAGCATCAGGATGCGCTCCAGCGGGAACGGCTCACCCAGTGGCAGCTCGACTGCCAGTGGCAGCGCATCCGCGCGAAGGCCGCTGATCTCGGCATCCTGCTGTTTGGAGATTTGCCCTTCTACGTCAGTGCCGACAGCGCGGATGTCTGGAGCCATCGGCAGCTGTTCACCATCAACGGGGATGGCCGCCTCAGCACCCAGAGCGGTGTTCCGCCCGATTACTTCTCCGAGACCGGGCAGCTTTGGGGATCCCCTGTGTATCGCTGGTGGCGCCACCGGTTGACACGGTTCCGCTGGTGGCGGCAGCGCATCGGCCGACAACGTCAGTTGATGGACCTGCTCCGGCTTGATCATTTCCGGGCTCTGGCCATGTTCTGGGCGGTGCCCGGCGCGGATTCCACAGCGGAACATGGCCAGTGGCAGCCGTCCCCCGGCCATGCGTTGCTCAGCAAACTCCGCAGCGATGCCGGGGGGTCACTGCCTCTGATTGC
>JBGKDR010000329.1:0-2979 GCA_042954225.1 Parasynechococcus sp. | reverse complement strand
CTTCATCCACGCACGATCGACGCTGTCAAGGAACGCGCCGACATTGTCGATGTGGTCGGAGAACATGTTGTTCTCAAGAAAAAAGGTCGTGAATTCGTGGGCGTCTGCCCGTTTCACGACGACAACAAGCCGTCCATGACTGTTTCTCCGGCGAAACAGTTTTATTATTGTTTTTCTTGTGGTGCCGGCGGCAATTCCATCAAGTTTCTGATGGAATTTCAGCGTCAGAGTTTCAGTGACGTTGTCCTTGATCTGGCTCGTCGTTATCAACTACCCGTTGAAACTGTCGATGGTCCTCAGCAGGAGCGTCTGCGTCAACAACTCTCACGGCGAGAGTCTCTGCAGCGCGCCCTGGCTCTGGCGGCAGGCTGGTTCCGCAGTCAGCTTCTGGCCGACACCGGGCGAGATGCCCTTCGTTACCTCACTGATGATCGCGGTCTCTCACCGTCAACGCAGGAGTCGTTTGGGCTCGGGTATGCGCCTGATCAGTGGGATGGCTTGCTGAACCATCTCACCCGTGTCGAGGGCCTCAGCGTCGAGTGTCTTGAAGCGGCTGGTCTTGTCGTCCCTCGCAAGGGTGGTTCCGGCTTCTACGACCGTTTTCGTCATCGCGTCATCGTCCCCATCCATGACCGTCAGGGTCGCGTGATCGGCTTCGGCGGACGCAGTCTTGATGGCAGTGAACCGAAATATCTGAATTCCCCTGAAACAGAGGTGTTTGAGAAAGGCAAGCACCTTTTCGGTCTCGACAAGGCGTCCAATGCCATTCGCAAGCAGGACCGTGCTGTTGTTGTGGAGGGGTATTTCGATGTCATCGCTCTCCATGCCGCTGGTGTCACCAATGCCGTGGCCTCGTTGGGCACAGCGCTGAGCAGCCAGCAGATCACCCAGCTGTCTCGCTGCACCGACCGCAAGCGCATCGTTCTCAATTTCGATGCAGATGGCGCCGGTATCCGTGCTGCTAACCGAGCCATTGGTGAGGTCGAACAACTCGCCCTTCAAGGGCAGTTGGAGTTGCGTGTCCTCCATCTTCCCTCCGGCAAGGATCCCGATGAGTTCCTGCGCGAACACGGTTCAGGTGAGTACCAGGCCCTGCTCGACCAGGCACCGCTTTGGTTGGATTGGCAGATCGATCAGGTGTTGGCTGACCGTGATCTGAGCCAGTCCGATCAATTTCAGCAAGCCGTCAGTGCCTTGGTTGCACTGCTGGGCAAATTGCCTCAATCCGCTGTTCGCACTCACTACCTCCAGCGTGTTGCCGAACGGCTGAGCGGCGGCCAGGGGCGTCTCGCTCTGCAACTCGAGGAGGACCTCCGTCAGCAGGTCAAGGGCCAGCGTTGGCACGGTCGATCCAGCCGTCACGAACAACCCGGTGAAGCCAGTCAACGGGAACGTTGCGAGGCTGATCTTCTGCGTCTGTACCTGCATTGCCCGCGTCATCGGCCGACGATCCGTCAGGAGCTGCGTCAGCGCGACCTCGAAGACTTCGCGTTGCAGCACCACCGCTTGCTCTGGGCGGCGATCACTGATCTCGAAGAGACCAACCTCGGTAGCGGGCGTCTGGAATCAGTCAGTCGTGGGGACGACCCGGGCCATGACCTCGCTGACCTTGATCTCGCCACCTTGCTCACCGATCAGTTGTTGTTGGACAACAGCTCTTTGGTGTCCCGATTGACACCCTTGCTGGAACCCGGTGAACTTCAGCGCGTCGCCCTTGCTGAACCTCTGGTTCAACTGCGCGGTACCGCGGCATTGCTCGAACGCCAAAAAAGTCTCAAGCGTTGTCGTCACCTGCTGGAAGCCTGGAGCGGTCAGCGGCTGGAGACCTTGGAGCGCTGCATCGCCCGCCTGATTGAGCAGGATCAGCAGGCCCCCGGCTCCTCACAGGATGCCGAACAGCGGATTCACCAGCTCTTCGATGAGCTCAATCACGACGCTCTGAATTATCAAGAGCTTTATTACACCGAGCGAAAACATATTGCTTATCTGGATCAGCAACGCTGTGCAGGTTTTCCTGCCTCGGCCTGATCCACCCTGTCCCGACTCCTTGTTGTGTTGAACTGTCCTCGTCGACCCTGCTCTGCTCCAGGCCATGTCTGAGTTCTTTGAAGCGATCTGGCAAGGCGAGGGCATCGGTGATGGTGGTGATCTCGAAGAAGCGCTTCAGGCTTATGTCTCCGTCAAGCCGGATGATGGCGATTGGGATCGCGCCTGCACCGCTGCAGAGATCAAGCCGCATGTCGAGCGATTTGCCTCCTTCGATGCCTATCTCGACAACGCTGATCCCCTTGAGCGGATCGATGTGTCTGCCCAGATGATCATCGACGCTCTGGCTCAGTTGCCATCCTGATTTGATGACTGATTCCCGTCTTGATTTCTCCTCCCTTGACCAGGTGAACCATCTCTGGCCTGCGTTTGTGGAGCGGCTGGGGTCGGAGAAGGCTCAGCAGGCCGTTCGTCAGGCTCTCGATCTTCAGGGCATGAGCGGCCATCAGGGATCCCTTCCGGTCCTCTTCATCGAAACCTGTGGCGTTGCCCTGGCCAGTGCCGATCTGGTGCGGGAACAGACCGGTCTCAATGCCCATGGCCTGCGCATGGTGATTCTGATCAGCACCCGTGAGCAGGCGCTTCAGTTGCTTCAGCAGGCCTGACGCGCATCGGTGCTGCGGCGTTCGTGAGCGGTCGTCATCGATCGGCATGAACGATGGGGACATCGTTGAGGCGCGTGGTCGAACAGCCACTGAGACGTTCCCGACGCATGGCCCATGACGGCTGCAGTCCACAGGCTGCCCACTGCACGCTTCCGCGTCCATAGCGCTGGTTGATGCGATCAATGGTGTGCATCAAGCTGTCGCGTTTGTCTTGTTCCAGGGCATCGCAGGGAGCCATCAGGTGATGCTGCAGGTGTTGATCGGTCTGGAGGTGCTGCATCAGCACGCCTGCCTTGGCCAGTTGTCGATGGGGTTGAAAGATGCGCTG
>JBGKDR010000328.1:0-3969 GCA_042954225.1 Parasynechococcus sp. | reverse complement strand
GATCCGGTTGATGCTCCCTGGCCGAACACTTACGGCATCTGGGCGGATGAACTGAAGGCAGTGGGTCTCGAGCAGCTGCTGGAGCACCGCTGGAGCGACACCGTCAGTTATTTCGGCGAAGGCGGATCAACGGCTCAGGATCAGAGCCATGCCCATGGGATCGACTACGGCTTGTTTGATCGGGCTGCACTGCAGCGGTATTGGTTGGATCGCGCCGAGGGTGTGGTTTGGCATCAAGACACAGCCCAGCGCGTGGAGGTGAAGGGGGCAACCACCAGCGTGACCTGCGCATCGGGAACAACGTTGCAGGCGCGCTTGGTGATTGATGCCTCCGGTTCACGCACGCCCCACATTCGCCGCCCGGATCAGGGGCCGGTAGCGGGCCAAGCGGCCTACGGCGTGGTGGGGCGTTTCTCCAAGCCTCCAATCGAGGAGGGTCGGTTTGTGTTGATGGACTATCGCTGTGATCACCTCAGCGAGGAGCAGCGCAGCGAACCGCCAACGTTTCTGTACGCGATGGATCTGGGCGATGGGCTGTTCTTTGTGGAAGAAACTTCCCTCGCCTTGGCACCAGGGGTTCCCTACGACGTGCTCAAGCAACGGCTGCAGCAGCGTCTGGATCAGCGCGGAGTTGAGATCACTGAGGTGATCCATGAGGAGTTCTGCCTCTTTCCCATGAACCTGCCGCTGCCGGATCGCAGCCAACCGGTGCTGGCCTTCGGTGGTGCGGCGAGCATGGTGCATCCGGCCTCGGGCTACATGGTGGGATCGCTGCTGCGGCGGGCTCCTGATCTGGCCAAGGCTTTGGCCGAAGCCATCGCCAATCCAAGCCTTGGTTCAGCCGCCCTAGCGCAACGGGGCTGGAAGGCTCTCTGGCCAATGGAACTGGTGCTGCGCCATCAGCTGTATCAGTTCGGGCTGGGTCGGTTGATGGGGTTCAACGAGTCGTTGCTGCGCACTCATTTCGCCACCTTCTTTGCTCTGCCACGAGAGGAGTGGTTTGGCTTCCTTACCAACACCCTGCCGCTGCCGCGTTTGATGGGGGTGATGCTGCGCCTGTTCGCACTCTCGCCCTGGGAGTTGCGGCGGGGGTTGGTTCTCGGTGCGGCGACGCCTCAGACGGCGACCTTCGCCCAGTCCGATGGCTGAATCAATGGGAACAGTCGATCATCGGCTTCAACACGGTTGATCCAGTGCTCCGAGAGGTGTTCCCCGGAGTCGATGGCGTTCATCAGGGTCCAGAAGCGTCCTAGATGACGTTCAACGCGTTCACGTGCCAGATCGGTTGTGGTGCCGGCCCTCAGGATGAAGCTCCAGTCGGATGACTGTGCGAGCAATAATTCACGTCCAGCCTGTTTCAGGTAGCCCAGGGCCAGCTCGCTTCCAACGCCCCGGCTGCAGCGTTGCACCATTGCAGCGCCGGCCCGCTCCCACTCCGGCACGATCCAGGCGTTGGTGTCATTCAACCAGTAATTGTGATAACCACCTTGTCCCCAACTGGAGGGACAGGGGTCACAGAGCTGCAGTGTCGGTTGGTTGTTCAACACGTCACGCAGTCGTGTGAAACGCATGCCTTCGGCGGGGCCTTGACGGAACAGTTCACCAAGAAAACTCGGCCCCTCGAACCACCAGTGCCCAAACAGCTCGGCATCGAACGGTGCCACGAGGAGCGGAGCCGTTCCCATGTCGCGCTGCAGCCGATGCAGCTGTTGTCTCCGCCCCTGCAGGTAATGCCTGGCGTGGCCGCGGATTCTGGTGGCGGCGATCTCAGGGCGATAGGGCTGCTTGTGATCGAGCGCAACGGCGTGGTCCGTGACGCGATGGAGCTTCAGGCTCAGAGGCCTTGGTTCACTGAGGCCAAGCGGTTCAAGGGCTTCCAATGGAAGATCCCAGCCGAGGTCCCGGTGGAATTCCCGGTAATCCGGATGGCCTGGGTAACCGTCCTTGGCCGACCAGACCGGAAGCGTGGCTTCGCTGTCGCGACCGAAGAAGGCCACGCCATTGCGGCTGCAGATCGGTGCATACACGCCGTAGCGGGGACGGGGTCGCGCATGGAGCAGGCCATGGCCATCAAGGACGGCATAACGAAGCCCGGCATCCCGCATCCAGGCGTCGAGCCCCTCGTAATAAGCGCATTCCGGCAACCAGATGCCGAGCGGACGCTCCCCAAGCAAGCGCTGATGTTCACGGACCGCGGTTCTCAGTTGGCCCCGAATTGCCTCGGGGTTGTGACGCAGAAGCGGGAGATAACCATGGGTGGCACCGCAGGTCAGGAGATCGACCACGCCAATGCGCTGGAGAGCAGCGAACCGGCTGATCAGATCCCCACCGCAATCAGCCCAGGACTGGCGTTGTTGGCGAATCCGTTCGGCCAGGTGATCCGCCCCTTCACTCAGGGCTGGGTCGGCCAGGGGCAGCAGGTCCAGACGTGCATTGAGCCAGCCCGGGAAGCGTTGGATCAGGTCGGGGTCGCTGAGGAGAGACAGCAGGGTTGGCGACAGCCCGATGGTGATCCTCGGGGCTTGTGCGGGATCGCCAGCAGCCGCCTCAAGCACCTCAAGCAGTGGGAGGTAGCACTCCAGCAGGGCCTGGAAGAACCAATCTTCCTCAAGCGACCCTGGCCGGGCTGATCGCACGTACGGCAAGTGGGCGTGGAGAACCAGGGCGAGTGCACCTCCCTCTCCCGTCACAGCATCCCCACATGGTCGAGTGAATGTAGAACGGTTTGTCCGGAACACTCGGTATCGAGGGAATCCCCCTTCTCGCCTAGACTCCGCTAACTCATAGTCAGTCCGACTAACGCATCCCACGCAGCCTCGACATGGCCAAGGATCCAGGACGCGTCCTGATTTTCGACACCACGCTCCGCGATGGTGAACAGTCACCCGGCGCAAGCCTCAACCTGGAAGAGAAGCTGGCCATTGCTCAACAGCTGGCGCGGCTTGGTGTCGATGTGATCGAGGCGGGCTTCCCCTTCGCCAGTCCAGGGGACTTCACGGCCGTTCAACGGATCGCCCAGGTCGTCGGAGGAGAGCAGGGCCCGATCATCTGCGGTCTGGCCCGTGCCTCCAAAGCGGATATCAAGGCCTGTGCTGATGCGGTGGCCCCGGCGCCCCGCAGCCGGATCCATACCTTCATCGCAACCAGCGACATCCATCTCGAGCACAAACTGCGCAAGAGCCGAGCCGATGTCCTGGGCATCGTTCCCGAGATGGTCGGCTACGCCCGCTCCCTGGTTGAGGATGTCGAGTTTTCCTGTGAAGACGCCGGGCGCAGTGATCCGGAGTTCCTCTACGAGGTGATCGAAGCCGCCATTTCGGCAGGGGCAACCACGATCAACATTCCGGACACCGTCGGCTACACCACACCGACTGAGTTCGGCGATCTAATCGCTGGGATCAATCAGAACGTTCCCAATATCAATGACGCTGTTCTCTCCGTTCACGGCCACAACGATCTTGGCCTCGCTGTCGCCAACTTCCTTGAGGCTGTGAAACAGGGCGCTCGCCAACTCGAGTGCACGATCAATGGCATCGGAGAACGCGCTGGGAATGCCTCGCTGGAAGAACTGGTGATGGCGCTTCATGTTCGCCGGCGCTACTACAACCCGTTCTTCGGTCGTGATCAGGACAGCCCCACCCCTCTCACAGGGGTCCGCACCGAGGAGATCACCAAGACCTCAAGGTTGGTCTCCAATCTCACGGGCATGGTGGTCCAGCCCAACAAAGCGATTGTTGGTGCCAATGCCTTCGCCCATGAATCGGGCATCCACCAAGACGGTGTTCTGAACAATCGGCTGACATACGAAATCATTGATGCCCGCACCGTGGGTCTCAGTGACAACAGGATCTCCCTGGGCAAATTGAGCGGACGCAGTGCTGTTCGGGCGCGCCTTGAGGAGCTGGGCTACGACCTCACCCGTGAGGATCTCGATGAGGCCTTTGCCCGGTTCAAGGATCTTGCCGACCG